>NZ_JBEOYU010000005.1:183620-224417 GCF_040297265.1 Streptomyces sp. NPDC001832 | reverse complement strand
CCGACGCCCCGCACCCCACCACCATGTGGGCAAACCACCCCAAACGAACACCCGGCGGAACGCGGGAAAGGATCAAGCACCTTAAACGTCAAGCTCAGAGGCTGTCGGGTGGCCTCTCAGCTCTTGGGGACGATCTGGATGTCCATGTCGATGGTGATGCTGGAGCCGATGGCCGCGATGCCTCGGGCCAGCATGGTCTGCCAGGTGAGGGTGAAGTCCTCGCGGTGCAGTTCCGTGGTGGCCCGGCAGGCCGCGCGGGTCTCGCCCTCCAGGCCGTTGCCCACTCCGAGGTACTGGGTGTCCAGCGTGACCGTACGGCTGACGCCGTGCAGTGTGAGCGCTCCTGTCACACCCCAGCGGGTGCCGCCGCGGTGGATGAAACGGTCGCTGTAGAACTCCAGCGTCGGGTAGCGGCCCACGTCGAGGAAGTCGCTGGAGCGCAGATGGTCGTCGCGCATCTGGACGTTCGTGTCGATCGACGCGGCATCGATGATCACGTGCATGGCCGAATCCTCCATGCGATCGGCGATCCGGACAGCACCGGCGAAGGTGTTGAACCGGCCGTGGATACGTGCCATGCCAATGTGCCGGGCCGCGAAGCCGATCTGCGAGTGCGTCGGCTCGACCTCCCACTCGCCGGGGTCGGGCAGTTGCGGGGGCGCGGACAGTTGCAGGGTCACGTCGCCGAGGCTCGCATGGCCGCCCTCGACGACCGTGGCCGCGCCGTGGAACGGGGTGAATCCCTCAGACGTGACGGCCAGCCGGTATTCGCCGGCCGGGACGGTGGCAAGGACACTGCCGTACGGGTCCGTCTCACCACTGACGACCTTGCGGCCGGCGCTGTCCGTGACAACGAACTCGGCCTGCTGCATGACCTCGTTGACGGGGTCGAGCACTCGGCAACTGAGCACTCCTGCGGTGCGCGGCACCTCAAGTCCCGCGAGGGCATCGCCGCGCGCGGCACCTGTTGCTCCCCTGTTTCCCAGCCAACGGCCGAACATCTCTACCTACCCGGGGGTGATTCACCTTGGGCCTGGCGGCTGGACGTCCTCGTCGGAGCAGCGGCCCGCCGACAAGCATGCATTCGATCACCCTTGCGGTGTTCGAGGCAAACAGAGCAGCTCGCAGGGGCTTGCGTAGAGGTGTTACCGAAGGTCCGAATTGGACCAGCCGGCGAATGGAGGGGGGAGAAGGAGCGGGGCTGGGGTGCGTGCAGCTGCAAGGCGGAGGAGGGTGTCGATGCGAGGGCCCCTCCCACGCCTTTCGGGCTATGGGGGAGCCTGCGGCTGACAACAACGCCGCAGATGTGCGCACCCGCCAGGCTGGACTGAGCCTGGGCGACTGTATGGCTGAGCGGCCGTACAGGCGGCCGTCGACGGGCGTAAGTTTCATGGCTGGCCCACCGCCCGCAGACCCCGCCCGGCACCCGTCACGGCGATCGCGCCGTCGGTGTCCGTACGCAGCACCACCGCGCCGCCGGCTCTGAGCGCATCGACGGTGCGCGCGGCCGGGTGACCGTACGGGTTGTCCCTGCCCACGCTCACCAAGGCGAGTCTCGCGTGCGCGCCGCGCAGCAGAGCGGGGTCCTGGTGAGCGGAGCCGTGATGGGCGACCTTGAGAACGTCTGCCCGTGGCAGCGCGGGATACCGGCGCAACAGCCCCTGCTGGGCTGGAGGTTCGAGGTCACCCAGGAGCAACAGGGTCATCCCGCCGGCCCGGACGTACAGGGTGACGCTGGCGTCATTCGGCTCCTGCGGTACGGGCCCGGACCCGGGGGCCGCCGATACACCGCCCGCCCCCGCACCGCCCGCCGGCCAGAGGACCCGCCAGTCGAGCGGCCCGATCCGGCGACGTTCACCGTGGACGGCCCGCACCAGGGGGACGCCTGATGCGGCGGCCGTTCTCCGTACGAACGCGACCTGGTCCGGCGGTTCGTCCAGGCTCGTCGTCTGGATCGCCCCCACCGCTCTGCCCCGCAGCACACCGGGCAACCCCCGTACGTGATCCGCGTGGAAGTGCGTAAGGATCAAAAGTGGCACCTCGGTGACGCCGAGGTTGCGCAGACACCGGTCGACGAGCCGGGGATCGGGACCGGCGTCCACGACCACACCCGTGCCGTCCCCCGCGGCCAGCACCAAGGCGTCACCCTGCCCCACATCGCACATCGCGAACGCCCAGTTCGGCGGCGGCCATCCGGTCAGCACCCGGGTGAGCGGCACCGGGCGCAGCACCGCAAGGATCAGCAGCAGCGCGGCGGCCGAACAGACCCAGGGGCGGCGCACGATACGACGGGCGGACAGCATCACCAGAACCGTCAGCGCGGTGAGCAGCAGCGCACCCTTCCCGCCATCGGGCCAGTCGATCTCCGCCCCGGGCAGGGCGGCCCCGGTGCGGGCCACCGAGGCGATCCACCCGGTCGGCCAACCCGCGATCCGGGCGAGCAGCTCTGCCACCGGCATGGCCACCGGCGCCAGGGCGAGCGCGGCGAACCCGAGGACCGTGGCCGGCGCCACCGCGAACTCGGCCAGCAGATTGCACGGGATCGCCACCAGGCTGACCCGGGAGGCGAGCAGCACGACGACCGGCGCGCACACCGCCTGCGCCGCCGCTGCCGCGGCCAGTGCCTCGGCGAGCCGGGGCGGAACCCGGCCCCGTTGCAGCGCGTCGCTCCACTTCGGGGCAATGGTGAGCAGGGCGCCGGTGGCCAGGACGGAGAGGACGAAGCCGTAACTGCGCGCCATCCACGGGTCGTACAGCACCAGCAGCAGAACCGCGGCGGCCAGCGCGGGAATCAGTGATCTGCGGCGCCCCGTGCCGATGGCGAGCAGGGTGATCAGTCCGCAAGCCGCGGCCCGCAGCACGCTCGGCTCAGGCCGGCAGACGATGACGAAGGCGAGTGTGAGCCCGCCGCCGAGCAACGCCGTCATTCTGAGCGAGATCCCCAACCAGGGCGCAAGACCACGGCGTTCGACACGCGATGCTGTGCCCGGCGGTCCGATCAGCAGGACGAGCAGGATCGCCAGGTTGGCACCGGAGACCGCCATCAGGTGGGTGAGATCGACCGTCTGGAAGGCATCGTGCAGTTCGGGCGTGACCCGTGAGGTGTCGCCTACCACCAGGCCCGGCAGAAGCGCCCGCGCATCGGGATCCAGCCGCTCGGTCGCCTGCCGTAGACCGCCACGCAGAGCACCCGCCGTACGCTGCAGAAAGGAAGGGGGCCCGGTGATGCGGGGTGGGCCTTTGCCCTCGGGTCGCAGCGCGGCGGCATTGCGCTCCCCTTCGTGCAGCGGTGGTGCCAGTCGGCCGCCGATGTGCAGTTGCGTGGAAGGGAGCAATTGCTGCCACCGAGCCATCGATCCGCTGGGCGAGATGATCAGCAGCACCGGCGTACGCAGCCGGGTGACCGCGCCGTCGGGCCCCGTCAGTCGCGTGATCTCGGCGTCCATGAGGAGTGAGGCGGGCGTGCTGTGGTCGCCTCGCACCCGGGACTGGGTCTGCCTGGCGTCGGACGTCACCGTCACCTCCGCCTCGACCCTCGCGAATCGCTGGGCAAGCCCATGGATCGGCCCCTGCCGTACGTCCGCGCCGTGCAACCCTGCCGACGCGGCCCCGGCCGCCGCGCAGAGCAGCACCGCAGCAGTGGCGGTCGCGGTGGTGTGCGGCCGCCGCCGGTTGTGTACCGCGCGCTCGTCGTCTGCCGCCCCTCCCCCGGCGTCGGCCGACAGCCTGTGCATCGCACGGGTCGCCAATAGTCCCGACATCGCCAGGAGCACCGTGGATGCGCCGATGCAGAGCATCGCGCCCGCCGCCGTCCACCGGCCCGGCGCACTCAGCGCGAGCGCCGCTCCGGCCCAGGCCGCCATGGCCGGCGGGACCAGCCGGAGGTCGACCGGGCCCTCCTGCCGCGGGTTTGAGGCACCCAGCCGTCGGCCCGACGCCGCATGGACGTCCGGGTGGTTCATGGCCCCACCAGCGGTTGGAGGTCGGCGAACCGCCGGTCGCCGATCCCGTTGACTTCGCGCAGCTCATCGACGGAACGGAAACCTCCGTGCTGTGTGCGGTAGTCGACGATGTGCTGAGCGAGAACCGGGCCGACACCGGGCAAGGTGTCGAGTTGTTCTACGGTCGCGCTGTTGAGACTGACCGGTCCGGTCGTGGGGCTGCCACTGCCGCCAGTAGCGGCTGCTCCCGTACCGCTGGCGGCAGGAAGGCCGGGCGGGGCGCCCACCACGATCTGCTCACCGTCCATGAGCACCCGCGCCCGGTTGAGCCCGGCGAGGTCGATACCCGGCCGGGCTCCGCCCGCCGCACGCAGCGCATCGGCGACCCTCGCACCGGACGGCAGTCGGTGGATCCCCGGCCTTCGCACCTTCCCGCTCACATCGATGACGATGTGCCCGCCAGGCCCCGTCGGGGGCGGCAGCCCCGGTGACGGCTCCGGCACTCCTGTGTCATCCGGCGCCGGGGCCGATGTCCGGGCATGCGCGGCCTCGTTGACCGGATCAGGAGCGCGTACGGAATGAGGGCGCGCGGACCAGAAATGCACCGCGGCGAAGACCGCGGCCGCGATCAGGACAACGACCAGTGCAGCAAGAGACTTTGACTCCAAACCACATCTGAGCTGCAGCCACACCGGAATCCGCTCCCGCAGTGCCGGAACCAGCCTCTCCCACCGCCCCGGCATCCCCGAGACCGTCGCCGGGGTCGGGGACGGGGACGGGGTCGGGGACGGGGACGGGGTCGGGGGCGGCGCAGGAGCCGTAGCTGGAAAGGGACTTGGTGTCGGGGACGGGCTCGGCGTAGAGAGTGGGCTTGGGGCCGAGACCGGAGCGGGAGCCGAAGCCAACCCCAGCACAGGTCTCGCGACTCGTCCGCCGTACGCACCTCCCATGAGGGCGTCCGCCCGATGGCGCGAAGCCGCCGCTACGACGTCTGCACGCCCACGCGACGGCCGTCGCCTTCCGGGGCCGAGACCGGGACCGCTACGGGTGCGCCCGTCCGAGGCCGGGGCGCGGCCGGGGCCGCTGCCGCTTCCGCTGGTTGCTCGATGTGATCGGGGAGCCATGCCTCACGACGGTAGGCACATCCGTCCGAACCTGCTGAACAGGCTCAATTTCTGTGGACAACCGGCCAGTTGTGGATAACTCGACCACCCCGAGGAATGACGCCGGCGAACCGGCTTCAGCGCGGCGAAACCACTGCCCCGAGCAGACCGGGCCCGGTGTGCGCACCGATCACCGCGCCCACCTCGCTGACATGCAGATCGACCAGACCCGGCACCCGCTCACGCAGCCGCTCGGCGAGGCGCTCGGCCCGCTCGGGTGCTGCCAGGTGATGCACGGCGATATCCACCCGGCTGCTGCCCGCCCGTTCCGCGATGATCTCTTCCAGACGCGCGATCGCCTTCGAGGCCGTCCGTACCTTCTCCAGCAGTTCGATACGCCCGCCGTCCAGCTGGAGCAGCGGCTTCACGGCGAGCGCCGATCCCAGCAGAGCCTGCGCGGCACCGATACGACCGCCGCGGCGTAGATAGTCCAGCGTGTCGACGTAGAAGTACGCGAAGGTGTCCGCTGCCCGCTTCTCCGCGGCTGCGACGGCCTCATCCAGGCTTCCGCCCGCCTCTGCCGTCTCCGCCGCCGCCAGGGCGCAGAATCCGAGGGCCATGGCAACCATCCCGGTGTCCACCACCCGTACCGGAACCTGTGCGTCCTTCGCTGCGAGCAGAGCGGCGTCGTACGTACCCGAGATCTCGGCCGAGAGGTGCAACGAGACGATGCCGGTGGCTCCGGCCGCGGCCGCCGCCCGGTATGTGGCGGCGAAGACCTCCGGGCTGGGCCGGGAAGTCGTCACGGGGCGACGCTTCTGGAGCGCCACCGCGAGGGAACGGGCCGAGATCTCGGTGCCGTCCTCCAGAGCCTGATCACCGAGAACGACGGTCAGCGGCACCGCGGTGATGCCGTGCCGCTCCATCGCCTCGGGCAGCAGGTAGGCCGTGGAATCGGTGATGATCGCGACATGGCGGGACATGAGCGGGAGGTTACCTGGCGAGTCCGCAGCTCGGCAGTCCGGCCCCAACCGAATGATCGCTCCCGATCGCTTCGGACCGCATCCTTTCACCACTGGTCATCGGACGCCTCACCACCGGCCTTCGAACGCCTCAGTTCGTCGTTTCGGGCCGAGCTGCCTTCTGCCACGGGTATTCGGTCTGTCGTCGCGGGTCCGCAGCTGTGATCGCCTGCGCCACATCATCGGCCGGCCCACGTCCCTGTCCCTGTCCCTGTCCCTGTCCCTGTCCCTGTCCCTGGTCACGCTCGCCGTCCTGCGGCTTCCCCTGACCGCGAATCGGCTGCTCGTCCGACTCCACCGTCCAGTGCCGCAGCGCCCCGGCCTCCACATCGATCTGCGCTTTCAGGGCGTCCAGGTCGCCGTCGGTGAAGTGCCGCGCCCGGTCCCGCACGGCCCATCGCAGCGAATCCGCGGAGTGCGTGATCCGCTCCGTACGCTGCTTGAGTCCAGGCAACAGCGAGGCGACCGTCGCCCGGTCGGGCTCGCGCTCCAGTCTCTTCAGCTCGTCGTCCAGCTCGCGCCCGTGCACGCTCAGCCGCTGGAAAAGGCCCAGCGACTCCGAGAGCGAGGCGTCCTCGGCGGCTCCCGACTGCAACGCCTCCTGCGTGGCCCGCATGGACGTGCGCAGCGCAAGCCGCAGCTGCGCCAGTTCTCCCCCGACGCCCGCCTGGCCATAGCTCTTCGCCCGCAGCGCGGTGTCCTCGACGGTGCGGCGTGCCTGGGTGACCGTACGGTCCACACCCCGCTTCGCCGCGCCGATGGCCTTGACGCCCGCGTACACGCCCAGGGCCACGAAGGCGAAAAAGAGCAACCCCAGAATCAGGATCACGGCTTCCATGAGCGCCCCTCGGATGTCGTTTCGGCTGCCGGCCCCTCCACCGTAAACGGAAAGGGCAGGCCGAGGGTTCCTTCGGAACCCCCAGCCTGCCCGTAGGGGAATGCCCCCACACCGCCGTACAGCAACCAGCGATTACGCGACGACCGCCACGCAGAACGATGGGCACCGTCACACGGGACGATCAGCGGCGTCACGCCGGGACGATATTGACCAGCTTCGGCGCGCGCACGATCACCTTGCGGATCCCCGCACCGTCCAGCGCCGCGACCACGGCCGGGTCGGCCAGGGCCAGTGCTTCCAGTTCCTCGTCCGCGATCGACGGGGAGATCTCCAGACGCGCCTTGACCTTGCCCTTGACCTGCACGACGCAGGTCACGGTCTCGTCCACGACGTACGCCGGGTCGGCGACCGGGAAGTCCTGGTGCACGACCGACTCGGTGTGGCCCAGTCGGCGCCACAGCTCCTCGGCGATGTGCGGCGCCAGCGGCGCCACCAGCAGCACCAGCGGCTCGGCGACACTCCGGGACAGCGGACCGCCCGCCTTGGTCAGGTGATTGTTCAGCTCGGTGACCTTGGCGATGGCCGTGTTGAAGCGCATCCCGGCCATGTCCTGGCCGACCCCGTCGATCGCCTTGTGCAGCGCCCGCAGCGTCTCCTCGCCCGGCTCCGTGTCGACGACGGTGACCTCACCGGTCTCTTCGTCCACGATGTTGCGCCACAGCCGCTGCAGCAGCCGGAACTGGCCGACGACCGCGCGCGTGTCCCACGGCCGCGACACGTCCAGGGGACCCATCGCCATCTCGTACAGGCGCAGCGTGTCCGCTCCGTACTCGGCGCAGATCTCGTCCGGCGTGACGGCGTTCTTCAGGGACTTGCCCATCTTGCCCAGGACGCGGCTGACCTTCTCGCCCCGGTAGGAGAACTTTCCGTCGCGCTCCTCGACCTCGGCCGCCGGGACCGCGATGCCGCGGCTGTCCCGGTAGACGAACGCCTGGATCATGCCCTGGTTGTACAGCTTGTGGAACGGCTCGGCGGACGAGATGTGCCCCAGGTCGTGCAGCACCTTGGACCAGAAACGGGCGTACAGCAGGTGCAGGACGGCATGTTCCTGGCCGCCGATGTACAGGTCGACACCACCGGTCGGCTGCCCCTCGCGCGGGCCCATCCAGTACTGCTCGATCGCCGGGTCGACCAGCTTCTGGTCGTTATTCGGGTCCAGGTAGCGCAGCTCGTACCAGCAGGAGCCCGCCCAGTTGGGCATGGTGTTGGTCTCGCGGCGGTACTTTTTCGGGCCGTTGCCGTCGCCCAGGTCCAGGGTGACGTTGACCCAGTCGGTGTTCCGGGACAGCGGGGTCTCGGGCTGGGTGTCGGCGTCCTCGGGGTCGAAGGTGCGCGGCGAGTAGTCGTCGACCTCCGGCAGTTCCAGGGGCAGCATCGACTCGGGCAGCGGGTGGGCGATGCCGTCCTCGTCGTAGACGATCGGGAAGGGCTCGCCCCAGTAGCGCTGGCGGCTGAACAGCCAGTCGCGCAGCCGGAAGTTGACGGTGCCCTCACCGACGCCGTGCGCCTTCAGCCACTCGGTGATCTTCGCCTTGGCGTCGACGACACCCAGACCATCCAGCGAGATCTCGTCATTCGCGGAGTTGACCAGCTTCGCTTCGTACGAGTCGAAGGCGTCGTCCCACGTCGAGGGATCCGTGCCGCGGTCGTCCGACGGCTCGACGACACAGCGCATCCGCAGCTCGAAGGCCCGCGCGAACGCGAAGTCGCGCGCATCATGCGCCGGTACGGCCATGATCGCGCCGGTGCCGTAACCCATCAGGACGTAGTCGGCGATGAAGACGGGCACCTTCTCGCCGCTGACCGGGTTGGTCGCGTACGCACCGGTGAAGACACCGGTCTTGTCCTTGGCCTCGGCCTGCCGCTCCACGTCGGACTTGGCGGCGGCCAGCTTGCGGTACGCGGTGACGGCCTCGGCCGGGGACGCGTACCCGCCGGTCCACACCGGGTGGGTGCCCTCGGGCCAGGCGGCCGGAATGATCCGCTCGACCAGTTCGTGCTCGGGCGCCAGCACCATGTAGGTGGCACCGAACAGGGTGTCCTGGCGGGTGGTGAATACGGTGATGTTGCCCGCACCGTCGACCGGGAAGTCGACGCGCGCGCCTTCGGAACGCCCGATCCAGTTGCGCTGCTGCAGCTTGATGGCCTCGGGCCAGTCCAGGCCGTCCAGGTCGTTCAGCAGCCGGTCGGCGTAGGCGGTGATGCGCATGTTCCACTGGCGCAGCTTGGCCTTGAAGACGGGGAAGTTGCCGCGCTCGGAGCGGCCGTCGGCCGTCACCTCTTCATTGGCCAGTACGGTGCCCAGGCCCGGTGACCAGTTGACCGGCGCGTCGGAGGCGTACGCCAGGCGGTACTCGCCCAGGACGTCCGCGCGCTCGGCGGCGCTCAGCGCGCTCCAGTCACGGCCGTCCGGGGTGGGGCGCGAACCGCTCTCGAACTGTGCGACCAGCTCGGCGATCGGGCGGGCCCGGTCGGCCTCGGTGTCGTACCAGGAGTTGAAGATCTGCAGGAAGATCCACTGCGTCCACTTGTAGTACTCCGACTCGATCGTGGCGAACGAGCGGCGCTTGTCGTGGCCCAGGCCCAGCCGACGCAGCTGGGCGGTCATGTTCTCGATGTTGGCCTCGGTGGAGACCCGCGGGTGCGTGCCGGTCTGCACGGCGTACTGCTCCGCGGGCAGGCCGAAGGCGTCGAAGCCCAGGGTGTGCAGCACGTTGTGCCCGGTCATCCGCTGGTGGCGGGCGAAGACATCGGTGGCGATGTAGCCCAGCGGGTGACCGACGTGCAGGCCCGCACCCGAGGGGTACGGGAACATGTCCATGATGAACTTCTTCGGCTTGGCGACCATTTCCGGATTGCCCACCAGGTCACCGGTCGGATTCGGCGCCTCGTACGTGCCCTCGGCGTCCCAGAAGTCCTGCCAGCGTGCCTCGATGTCGGCGGCCATCGCCGCCGTGTAGCGGTGCGGCGCAGCCGTCTCGGCTGCGGAATTCGTCTCGCTCATGATCCTCAAAGCTCCATCGATCGTCATCTGCCGGCGCCCACGTCTACGGACACGCGTCTACGGAAACGAAAAATCCCCTCGCACAGGAGGGGACGCCGCGCCGATTCCGACCAGGCATTCTCACCGGTCGGGACTGATCAGCGCGGCTCGCTAAGCAGAAGGCGTACGGCACGCATGGCGCCAGGGTACCGCACGGACCCGGATCCGGTCCGGGCACGGCCGGTCCGTGGACGCTGCGGAAACGACCGCACGACGGATGTCCAGGAAGCGGGGGTGCTCCGTGTGCTCCGTTTATCGCCCTGTACATCGGCAGCGTACGTACACAAGAAGCGGGTCACCCTGTGAGGATGACCCGCTTCCCATTTCTTCGCTGTGGAGCTAAGGAGAATTGAACTCCTGACCTCCTGCATGCCATGCAGGCGCTCTACCAACTGAGCTATAGCCCCGTGCTGTGCGCCGCCCGTTTTCCGTGGCGACATCGAGAACATTACCGGTGACCCTGCCACTCCACCAAATCGTTTCCTACCTGCACTGCTTTGACCGATTTTGCGTCATCTCAGGGGGGTCACGCGGTAGCAAAGGAGTAGAAACGCTTGAGCGCGCAGTGCTCCTCCAACAGTCGCCCGTAGATCGGTTCTCCCTCCAGCTCCCGGTAGGTCTCGATCGGGTCGCCCTTTATGATCAGCGCCCGCGCACACTCCTCGCACCAGTACTGGTACTCCGGATTGATCGGATCCATGTCCCTGACGATGGGCGTACCGCTGCCGCACCAGTCGCACTTCCGCCTGTGTGCACCCATGAGTCAGCTCCGGCTTTGGCCGCGGGCAGTACACACGCAGGAGACCCTGCCGTTCCCGCCGAGCACTTGGACCGCACGGGACGGATCATCGGCAGGACAACCGGCGCGGGCGCGGCGTTCGGGGACAAGGAGCAGGTCCGGGACCTCGTGGCGGCTCGCAGGCATCGCGCGCTCCCTCCCGTTCGGTCCGTCGCCCCCTCCGGCGGTCCGATTCTGCCATGCCGCGCAAGGGGGTCTGCCCGCCGGACATCCGGTGCCGTCATGGCATCGGGCCTGGCCCCGGTCGAATACGGGTATCGGGAGCCCGCTGATGCCGGTACTGACAGCACCTGGCAACTCCCCTGTGGGGCACCGACGATGACGGTGTGTCGACGGTGACGGCGCATCAGCAGGCCGGACTGCGCCGTCGCACTCCGGGCCTGCGTCGCACAGAAGACCACACAGCTCTCACTGTGGCGCAGCGGGGTGTCTCCCCGCCGGCACCGCGGGTGCAGCCCTTCCGGCGCCGGGCGGCGACCGCCGGGATACGGATGACCTCGATGTCACTGTCCGTCAATGGGCTGCGGAAGTGCCGGAACGGCGACCCGGGGAAACGCAAAGATCCCGCCCCCTGATGGGGACGGGATCTTCATTGTGGAGCTAAGGAGAATTGAACTCCTGACCTCCTGCATGCCATGCAGGCGCTCTACCAACTGAGCTATAGCCCCGCTGTTCGCTGTGCTTCTCTGCGTTTCCGCGCTGCGAACAAGAAGAACTTTAGCCTGTGACCAGCCAGAAAGTGAAATCCGGCCGACGCCGCCACGGAGGTGACCCCCGAGCGCCGTCCGGGCCCGCCCCCACAGGCAGGCCCCTGGCCCTCCCAGGCCCCGGCGCTCCTACGTGTCGTCGCCGAGCACCGGCTCCGGCAGCGTGCCGGCATTGTGCTCCAGCAGGCGCCAGCCCCGCGCGCCCTCGCCCAGCACCGACCAGCAGCAGTTGGAGAGCCCGCCGAGCCCTTCCCAGTGGTGCGCCTCCAGGCCCAACAGCCGGCCGATGGTGGTGCGGATGGTGCCTCCGTGGCTGACCACGACGAGCGTGCCGCTGTCGGGCAGTTTCTCAGCATGTGCGAGTACGACCGGGGCGGCCCGGTCGGCGACCTCGGTCTCCAGCTCACCGCCGCCGCGGCGCACGGGCTCGCCGCGCTTCCATGCGGCGTACTGCTCGCCGTACAGCCCGACGATCTCCTCGTGGGTGAGGCCCTGCCAGTCACCCGCGTAGGTCTCACGCAGTCCCGCGTCGCGCGCCACTTCGAGGCCGGTGATCGCGGCGAGCTCGGCGGCCGTGGCCGCAGCCCGCTGCAGATCCGAGGCGACGATCGCATCCGGCTTCAGCGAGGCGAGCAGCCGGGCGGCCCGCTGGGCCTGCCCGACGCCGGCCTCGGTGAGCGCGATGTCCGTGGAGCCCTGGAAACGGCGCTCCAGATTCCATGCCGTCTGTCCGTGTCGCCACAGAACGATCCTGCGGCCCCTGCCGCTTCCGCTGCCGTTCAGCTCTGCTCACCTTCCGTGCTGCCGGTGAGCTGAGCGTGCTCCGCGGCCTTGCCTCGGGTCTTGACAGCGTCCTCGGGGAGCGCGATCTCGGGGCAGTCCTTCCAGAGACGCTCCAGCGCGTAGAAGACCCGCTCCTCGCTGTGCTGGACGTGGATGACGATGTCGACGTAGTCGAGGAGGATCCAGCGCGCGTCGCGGTCACCCTCGCGGCGTACCGGCTTGGCTCCGAGCTCCTTCTGGAGCCGCTCCTCGATCTCGTCGACGATCGACTTGACCTGGCGGTCGTTGGGGGCCGAAGCCAGCAGGAAGGCGTCTGTGATCGACAGCACGTCGCTGACGTCGTACGCAATGATGTCGTGCGCGAGCCGGTCGGCGGCCGCCTGAGCGGCGGCGTTGATGAGCTCGATGGAGCGGTCCGTGGCGGTCACAAGCAGGCTTTCGTCGGCGGTCAGATCAACCTCTAGGGTCTCACGGACCGCCGACAGCCCACGCAGCGAACGTTTGAAGATCGAATCGACATCATCCGGGTGGTGCGGTCCCGGTCATTTGATCTCGTAGTTCTGGCCGAGCACGACAGACACATCCGCGTTCGCAGCAGGCTTGCCCTGCTTCAGCGCGCTCGTCGGCAGGCCCAGGGTCTTGGCGACCTGCGTCGCCTTGTCCTTGTCCGCCGCAGTCCTGTAGACGACTTCCGACAGGGCCGCGGGTTCGGCCGTTCCGCCGCCGGCGAAGGCATAGCCGCCGTTGACCAGCCTGACCCGGGCGGACTCCGTACCGTCCTTGTCACCGGTGGCGTTCTTGACCCCGACCCGCACTGCCGCACCGGCGTCCGGAGTCTTCACCGTGCCGCCCAGGATGTCCTTGACGACGCTCTCGGTGGCCGCGTCGCTGAGGGTGCCGTCGGCCTGCACCGGCAGCAGTGTTGTCTTGTAGTCGCCCATCTTGGCGTGCTCGGCGAGCTTCGCCAGCGAGGCACCAAGGTCCTTCTCGGGGAGCGACGGGTCGAGGATCTGCCCCAGCGTCTGCACGGTGACCGTGGCGGCCTTCGGGTCGTTCGAGATCTTCCGCAGAACACCCTGCATGACCTCCCCGAACCGCGTGAGCTGCTTCGTTTCGGCCTCACCGGGTGCCCGGTAGGTGGCGTACGCGACGGCCATCTGGCCGCTCAGGGTCTGCGCCTCGCCCTTCTTCACCAGAGGGGAAGCGCCCTTCTTCGGGTCGGGCACTTCGGTGTCGGTGTCGACCTCGATGCTGCCGACCAGATCGACAAGAGTCTCCAGATAGGGAGTGTCGAGCCGCCACGTGCCGCTGATCTCGGTGCCGAGCAGTGTGTCGATGGAATCGCGGGTGCCGGTGGTGCCGTCGTTTTCGACGGACTTGCCGAGGGTGGTGGTGACGCCCCCGTCGTCGGAGACCGCGAGCGAGTTGGGGAGCAGGACCGTGGTCCCCTGTTTGGTCGTCACATTGTCGACGAGCAGCGCCGTGGAGGTGCCCCCCTCCTTGGTGTTGTGCAGATGGACCACGATGACGTCCCGCTGCTGCGGACCCGTTGATGCAGTGCTGTCCTTCTCCGAGCCGGAGAGGCCAGGGATCTTTCCGGCGGACCAGAGGTAGCCGACACCGCTGACCACGACCAGGACCACCACGGCTATCAGCGCGACCATGCGGTTGCGGCCGCGACGCCGTGCCTCCTCGCGCCGCTCGCTGCGGCTCTCGGTGAACTTCAGCCAGTCGATGACGTCTTCGGAGTCCTCGTCGGGCTCCTCGATGAAGGAGTACTGCTCGGTGCGGTGGTCGTGGTCGGCTCGACGCTGCCCGGGCACGGCCGGTTCCGGAGCGGCCTCGAAGTCGGGCTCGGGCTCGGGTTCCTGCGGGGGCGACGCAGGTGCGGGCGCGGGCGGCTGCGCGGCAGCCTGCTGCGGGATGTTCCACTGCTGGGTGGTGTCGACCGCGGCGGGCTGCTGGCCGGTGCCGTAGCCATAGCTCTCATAGCCGTCGTACGACTGTTGCTGAGGCTGCTGCGGTTGCTGGGGCTGCGAGGCGTACGGGTCGTACGGCTGCGGCTGCTGAGGCTGGGCGTACGACTGCGGCTGCGGCTGCGGCTGCGGCTGCTCAGGCTGGGCGTACGGGTCGTATCCGTACCCCTGGTCGGCCTGATGCGGCTGCTGCTGAGGCGCATACGGGTCGTACGACTGCTGTCCAGGCTGCTGATACACCGGCTGCCCGTACTCGTCGTAGCCGATGATCTGCGGCTGCTGGTAGTACGGGTCGTACGGGTTCTGTCGGTCGTTCACCGGTGCCCCTCTGCGTGGCTCATTCGCCGCGGTACAGCTGGCGCTTGTCGATGTAGCGGACCACACCGTCCGGCACCAAGTACCAGACCGGCTCCCCCTGCGCGACCCTCTCACGGCAGTCTGTGGACGAGATCGCAAGCGCGGGTACCTCCACGAGGGAGACCCCTCCCTCCGGCAACCCGGGGTCCGTGAGTGCATGCCCCGGCCGCGTCACACCGATGAAGTGGGCGAGCGAGAACAGTTCGTCGGCGTCCCGCCAGGTGAGGATCTGGGAGAGTGCGTCGGCACCGGTGATGAAGAAGAGGTCCGCGTCGCCGTGGATCGCGCGCAGGTCCCGCAGCGTATCGATGGTGTACGTCGGCCCGCTGCGGTCGATGTCGCTCCGACTGACCGAGAACTGCGGGTTGGACGCCGTCGCGATGACCGTCATCAGATAGCGGTCCTCGGCCGGGGAGACGTGCTTGTGGCTCTTCTGCCACGGCTGCCCGGTCGGTACGAAGATCACCTCGTCGAGGTGGAACTGGGCGGCCACTTCGCTGGCCGCCACCAGGTGTCCATGGTGAATCGGGTCAAACGTCCCGCCCATCACGCCGAGTCGGCGCTTTCTGCGGCCGGTAGGCACTTCCTGCTCTCCCATGCGTGCAGAGCCTACTGGCACAGCTGTTCGCCTTCGCTCAGCGGTCGCGGTTGAAGCGAGTGGTGATCCACAGCAGGAGCAGCAGCGCGACGAGCGCACCGCCCCCGGTGACAAACGGGCTGAGGCTTTCGTGGTTGCCACCGTGCTCTCCGCCCTCGGCGGCGAGAGTGACCAGCTGGTGTGCAGTGCTCGTGAGGCTCATCTTCGGCAGGACCTATCGATCGGGAGTCGGAAGGAAGACGTCGCGCACATCGTATGCGGGCGCCCCTGGCACGCTCACGCCGACTCAGTCGTTGTTGTCGTCGTCGCGGTATCCCCGCAGCAGGAACCAGCCGAGCAGGACAGCTCCGACGAGCGAGGTGAGCAGCACGATGCGAAGTGCGTTGCCAAGCCCCTGGTCCTCGGATGCGGCGGCGAGCAGAGCAACGGTATGCGGCATGTCGGGCGTCTCCTCAGTTGTCCACAGCCCCCCGCACACCGTAGCCCCAGCACCTACGCTGGGATTTGTCAGGGGGCGAGCGACGTCTCGTACGAACAGGGGGCCCATTCATGACCGAACGCAGCCACGAGAGCCACGAGAACGTGCCGAGCAGGCAGCGCAGGCGTTTCGCAGGGATCTCGTCACGGGCCTACGAACACCCGGCGGACCGCTCGGCACTGGTGGCCCTGCGCAAGCTGAGCGGTTTCGACACCGTGTTCAAGACACTGAGCGGCCTGCTGCCCGAGCGCAGCCTGCGGCTGCTCTTCCTCTCCGACTCCGTCCGGGTGAGCGACGCACAGTTCGTCCATCTCAACGACATGTTGCGGGACGCCTGTTACATCCTGGACCTGGAGAAGGTCCCGCCGATGTATGTCAACCAGGACCCGCAGCCCAATGCCATGTGCATCGGTCTCGACGAGCCGATCATCGTGGTGACGACGGGGCTGGTGGAGCTGCTCGACGAGGAGGAGATGCGGGCCGTCATCGGCCACGAGGCGGGACACGCCCTCTCCGGCCACGCCGTGTACCGCACGATTCTGCTGTTCCTCACCAATATCGCGTTGAAGGTTGCCTGGATTCCGCTCGGCAATGTCGCGATCATGGCGATCGTGACGGCACTGCGCGAGTGGTTCCGCAAGTCGGAGCTGTCGGCAGACCGGGCGGGCCTGCTGGTCGGGCAGGATCTGCAGGCATCGATGCGCGGCCTGATGAAGATCGCGGGTGGCAATCATCTGCACGAGATGAATGTGGACGCCTTCCTCGCCCAGGCCGACGAATACGAGAAGGGCGGCGATCTGCGCGACTCGGTGCTCAAGATCCTCAATCTGCTGCCCCGCTCACACCCCTTCACCACGGTGCGCGCGGCCGAGCTGAAGAAGTGGTCCGAGACCCGCGACTACCAGCGGATCATGGACGGTCACTACCCGCGACGCGACGAGGACAAGGACACCTCGGTGACGGACTCCTTCCGGGAGTCTGCGGCGCACTACGCGGACACGGTGCGAAGCAGCAAGGACCCGCTGATGAAGCTGGTCGGCGACATAGCAGGGGGCGCCGGAGATCTGGGCGGCAAGCTCCGCGACAAGTTCACCGGTCAAGGAGGCGGGGGCTCGGCCGGCAAGGGCGGCGCTACGGACGGCTCCGCTGGCTCTGCGGACTCTGCGGGGCCCCAGGAGCCTTGGAACCCTGGTGGGCCGGGGGCTGCCGGAAGCTGACCGTCAGCGTCCCGCAGAGCGCCGCCGTGGGCCGGTCCGTCGCGTACGGGTCGGTGCCCGCGGGGCCGCGGGAGACGGCGCGCTGCCCGGCGAGCAGCGGTCGCAGCGCACCAGTGGTGTCTGCCGGGCACGCCTGCGGTCCGGCCTGTACATAGCTGGTGCGCAGCTCCAGCCGGTGCAACCGCAGGTCTTCCCGGTCGAAGCGGAAGTGCAGCTCGCGCCGTACGGTGAAGAGCGAGGCTCCACCTGCCTGTTGGGGCCCTGAAGCCGCCGGGCGGAGCGTGTATGTGAAGGTGTGGTCCGACACCACCTCGAGTGCGTTGGCCCCCACCTCCGTGTAGCTCAGGGTGCCCCGGACCCGTATGTCCGGAGCGGCCAGTGCCACCTTCGCCGGATCGAAGCGCACCAGCCAGCCGGCCGCGGCATGCTGTCCGTCGTCGTCCGGCCGGCTCATACTTCGGTCGAACTGGGCCATCTGGTCCGGGTCGAGCAGCAGTTGTACCGGCCGCACCGCGTCTCCAGTGAGGACGTCGGGGTCGAGCGAGGACACCACCAGGTAGTCCCTGACCGTTGTCAGGGCCGTCGCCACCTGGCTGTCCGAGAAGTTGTCCGTCCCTCGGATCGCAGGCAGATTGATGCCTGCGGCGCCTGTTGCGAACTGCGCGGCGGGGCTCTTCGCAAGGAGGTCGGCGGCGGTTCCGCCGGGTACCGCACCCTGGGGAGCCAGGGGTACGACGGTCGACCTCAAAGGTTCGGCCCTTCTGCCGACGGGCGCCTGGTAGGGGTTGCGGAAGCCCATGTACACGGCTGCTCCGAAGGCCAGGGCGATCAGGAGCACCAAGGCGATGGCAGCCTTGGAGCCGGTGCGGAAGTTCCGGGCCGGGAGGCTGCTTACGGCGCGGGCGTGGTCCCCCATGCGTTCCTTGGCGGAGAATTCTTTCAGCCGGGCAGCACGCACGAACGACTCGTCGAAAACGAGTGACCGGTACTCGTCCTCACCGCCGCCCGGCGCACTCTCGGGCGGACCTTCTGGTGGTTCTCCGCGGTCTGCCATGACTTCTCCCGACTCCACGTCACCGACCGGAGCCGAAAGCGCTTCGCTCTGCTTCGGCCGAATGGCTTCGGACAGGGCCTGCCCGTCATTCGCATGACGTCGCATGACTGCGCATGTACGGACAAGTGAGAAGCCCCCTCGGAGAGAGGGTCACACCTTCAGGGTAGGTCGATTACGACCGGGGTAAACGCCCAGCCGCGAGAGAACCGTCCGAGAGTTGCTCCGGCCCCGGCCGACCGCCCTCAGGACGGGCGCGGGACCGCTGAGACCGTGGGGCGGGGGTAGCCGGCCGAGGCCGACGGGATGGCGCTGGGGACGGGGCCGGGGGAGCTGTCCACGCCGGTGGTGGCGGGCGGCGGGGCAGGGTCCTGGCGGTTGCCCGAGCTGTTGCGGTAGACGGCACTGAAGGCCAGCGCGACCATTCCGATGCCCATCAGCACGGCGAGTATCCAGGCCACCGGCCGGTGCCAGCGTGCCGCACCCCGATAGGGGCGCAGGGCACCGCCGTGGCGCCCATAGGGGCCACGGCCGTACGCGTCGTCGTCATCGGCGTCCAGCGGGTCGCTGTAGGCGCTCCCACGGCCGTATGCGCCGCCCTGCCCGTACCCCTCGTCATAGGGCTCGTCGTCCGACGGACCGCCTCCCGCCCGTGCCCGGGACGCCTCGGCCTCGGCACGCGCCTGCGCAGCCGCCAGCAGCCGCTCCACGGCGGTGGGTTCATGGATCTCGGCGGCCCGTACGAAGTCCTCGTCGAATACCACGGAGGCGAAGTCCTCGTCCGCGCCCCCGCGGTCGTCGTCGGGCTCCCAGCCGTCCGGGAACGGCCTGCCCCCCACGTCGTCCGGCACAGCTCCAGACTAGCCGCGCCGGGTCGTTCTGGGCAGGGAGCCCGCAACATTCACCGAACCGGGACGGTCACCGTACGTGACCGTCGCCCGTGACGATGTACTTCGTCGAGGTCAGCTCCGGCAGGCCCATCGGGCCCCTGGCGTGCAGCTTCTGCGTGGAGATACCGATCTCGGCGCCGAAGCCGAACTGACCGCCGTCGGTGAAGCGCGTCGACGCGTTCACGGCCACCGTCGTGGAGTCCACCAACTGGGTGAAGCGGCGGGCCGCGGCCTGGGAGGTGGTCACGATCGCCTCGGTGTGGCCGGATGACCAGAGCCGGATATGGGCGACGGCAGCGTCCAGCGACTCCACGACGGCCGCGGCGATGTCGTACGAGAGGTACTCGGTCTCCCAGTCCTCCGGCGTCGCCGCCACCACGGTGGCCTTCGACCTCTCGGCGTATTGGAGGACCCGCTCGTCGCCGTGCACGGTCACCCCGGCGTCGGCCAGCGCGTCCAGTGCCCGGGGCAGGAGGTCCGCGGCGATGTCCTTGTGGACCAGGAGCGTCTCGGCGGCGTTGCAGACGCTCGGGCGCTGCGCCTTGGAGTTGATCAGGATGTCGACGGCCATGTCGAGGTCGGTCTGCGCGTCCACGTACACATGGCAGTTACCGGTGCCGGTCTCGATGACCGGAACAGTGGATTCCTCGACCACTGTGCGGATCAGCGAGGCGCCGCCGCGCGGGATGAGGACGTCGACGAGGCCGCGGGCCCGCATCAGTTCCCGTACCGAGTCGCGGTTCTCGCCCGGCACCAGCTGCACCGCGTCGGCCGGCAGGCCGGAGCCGCCGATCGCGTCGCGCAGCACCCGTACGAGCGCGACATTGGAGGCGTACGCGGAGGACGAGCCGCGCAGCAGGACGGCGTTGCCCGACTTCAGGCAGAGGGCCGCGGCGTCGACCGTCACATTGGGCCGGGCCTCGTAGATGATCCCGACCACGCCGAGCGGCACCCGCACCTGACGCAGGTCGAGACCGTTAGGCAGGGTCGAGCCGCGGACGACCTCGCCGACCGGGTCGGGCAGCGCCGCCACGTCCCGCACATCGGCGGCGATGGCGCGGATCCGCTCCGGGGTGAGGGTGAGCCGGTCGACGATCGACTCGCTGGTCCCGGCCTCGCGGGCGCGGGCGACATCCTCGGCGTTGGCCTCGACGATCTCGCCCGTCCGCACTTCCAGCGCGTCCGCGACCGCCAGCAGCGCGTCGTCCTTCGCCGCGCGCGGCAGCGGCGCGATGTCGGCGGCGGCAGAGCGTGCTCGGTAGGCGGCCTGGGCGACCGGGGACATGTTGTCGTACGGCGAGAGCGTGGTCATGCTCGCAGAGTAGTGCGCACACTGCGGGCATCCGTCACGTATCCCGTGATGCGAGACAACTGTCCCGGGGCCGCCACCGCGCTCAGTAGGGGTGCACGCCGACCGGGGCGGCCGGGGACGGCCCGTATCCCTCGGCGACGCGCTGGTGATACGTCTCGCGGTCGATGACCTCCAGGCCGACGATCTCCCAGGGCGGAAGCCCGGCGGTGGAGCGGTGTTCCCCCCACAGCCGCAGCGCGACGGCCGCCGCATCGTGCAGATCACGGGCCTCTTCCCAGTAGCGGATCTCCGCGTGGTCGTCGGCGTACCGGCTGGTCAGCAGGAAGGGATGGTCGTGCGCGAGTTGTTCGAGAGCGCGTCTGACCTCCGTCAGCGGAATCGCAACGCCCGAGGCACTGAGCGTGATGTGCCAGAGTCTCGACGGGGTGTGCTCCTCCTTCGCCGTCGTCGGCTCGGGGCCGGTGGTCCGGTCGTCCCTGCGGTCCACGGACCGGCTCTCGTCGAAGCCGACACCTTCTCCGACGCTGGTCAGGGCCCGGCCACCCGTTCCTCGGGGCGGCGCCCCCGGGCGCGCTCGTCTCACCGGCGGCCTCCTGTGAATGCGATTGCTGTGCTGTACCCCACTGTGCCCCCGCTACAAAGTTGACCAGCCCGCGGCCGACAATGGGGCGGTTTTCGTGAACGTCTTCGCCCCGAGGCTGGACTTTCAGCCGTTTCAGGAGTCTGTCAGGGGTGCAGGACGACGAGATCGTCCCTGTGTACGACTTCGCGCTCATATGCTGGACCGAGTTCCCGCGCCAGGTCGCGGGTGGACCGGCCGAGCAGCTGCGGAATCTCCTTGGCGTCGAAGTTGACGAGTCCGCGGGCCACGGGGCGGCCTTCGAGGTCGCGCAGTTCCACCGGGTCGCCTGCGGAGAACTCGCCCTCGATCGCGGCGATTCCGGCGGGCAGCAGCGAGCTGTGCCGCTCGACGACCGCCTGTACGGCCCCGTCGTCGAGGGTCAGCGAGCCCTGCGGGGTGGAGGCGTGGGCGAGCCAGAGCAGCCGGTCCGCCGAGCGGCGTCCGGTGCGGTGGAAGTACGTACCGGTGTCGCGTCCGGCCAGGGCGTCGCCGGCGCGGCTCGCCGAGGTGAGAACGACCGGAACTCCGGCGGCCGTGGCGATCCGGGCGGCCTCGACCTTGGTGACCATGCCGCCCGTACCGACGCCCGCCTTCCCCGCGCTGCCGATGGTGACACCCGCCAGATCCTCGGGGCCGGCCACTTCGGCGACCCGCGAGGTGCCCGGAGTGCTGGGGTCGCCGTCGTACAGGCCGTCCACGTCCGACAGGAGGACCAGCAGATCGGCGCGGACGAGATGGGCGACGAGCGCCGCGAGCCGGTCGTTGTCACCGAACCGGATCTCGTCGGTGGCAACGGTGTCGTTCTCGTTGACGATCGGGAGCGCACCCATGTCCAGGAGCTGGTCGAGGGTGCGGTAGGCGTTGCGGTAGTGGGCGCGGCGGCTGGTGTCGTTGCTGGTGAGCAGCACCTGGCCGACGCGTACGCCGTAGCGCGCGAAGGATGCGGTGTAGCGGGCGACGAGCAGTCCCTGTCCGACGCTGGCCGCGGCCTGCTGTCTGGCCAGGTCCTTGGGCCGGCGGTGCAGCCCGAGCGGGGCGAGCCCGGCCGCGATGGCGCCGCTGGAGACGAGCACGATCTCGCGCTCCCCGCCGCTCCTCACCTTGGCGAGTACGTCGACGAGCGCGTCGACGCGGTCCGCATCGAGGCCGCCCGCCGCTGTGGTGAGGGATGAGGAACCGACCTTGACCACGACCCTGCGGGCCTCTGCGACGTCCTGCCTTGCCCCTGACACGTACATCCCCAATGATTCGGCCTCGCCCAGCCCTGGCAATCTACGTGAACGAAGGAAGAGGCGCCTGTGCGTTTCGCTCCGTGGACGTACGGACAGCTCCGTGGCTCGTCCGCACCTGGCCTCTCCACAGATGAGATCGACAGCTGCATCAGCAGTCACATTCATTACTCATATCAAATGATCGACTTCTCGGTGCCATACACAGGCACCCCGCGAAGAGAAGAAAATATGGGTGCGTGCCGACCGGTGCAAGCATCAGAACCCCTCGCTCATCCAACAGCCGATAGGCTGCTTGGCGGCGGCTCCCCCACATACGGCGGCAACAGTGTCGGCCCCACATCTGCCGCCATTTTCAGGGACCTACCAGACATGGGACATCAGCGATGCCAGTCAAAGTAAGTGTCGTCATTCCGGTATACAACCCAGGCAAATACATCGACCCCTGCATCGACTCGCTCCTGAGACAGTCCCTCTCCGCACGGGAGTTCGAAGTTCTCTTCGTGAACGACGGCTCCACCGACGACACTCCCGAACGGCTCGAAAAGCTGGCGGTGGAACACCCTCATTTCCGGGTGATCACCATCCCCAACTCCGGATGGCCCGGAAAGCCCCGCAACATCGGTGTGGCCGAAGCGAAGGGCGAATACGTACAGTTCGTCGACCAGGACGACCATCTCGCCTCCGACGCACTGCGCAGGCTGTACGAGATGGGGCACCGCAATGGCTCGGACATCGTCATCGGCAAGGTGGCGAGCAACTTCCGCGGGGTGCCGCACGGCGTGTTCAAGAGGAACCGCGAGAAGTGCACCCTGCGCGACGCACCCCTGTACGACAGCCTCACACCGCACAAGATGTTCCGTACGAAGTTCCTCCGCGAGAACGGCATCGCCTACCCCGAGGGCAAGCGTCGGCTCGAGGACCAGCTCTACATGATGCAGGCGTACTTCCCCGCCAAGGTCGTCTCGATCCTCGGCAACTACACCTGCTACTACTACTCCCGGCGCGACGACGGCAAGAACGCCGGGTCCACCAGGATCGTCCCGGCCAACTACTACGGGAACCTCCGCGAAGTCCTGGACGTCGTCGTGGCCAACACCGAGCCGGGCAAGTTCCGGGATCTGCTGCTCCGCCGCTTCTACCGGGTCGAGATGCTGAGCCGGCTCAGCGAACCCTCGGTGGTCAAGTACCAGCCCGAGTTCTTCAACGAGATGTGCGACGCGATCAGGCCGCTGGCCATCGACTTCATGGGCGACGGTGTGCACGACGGCCTCGGGCCGCTGCTGCGGATCCGGTCCACGCTCCTGCGCAGGGACGACCGGGAGGGGTTGCTCCGGATCGCCCGGTTCGCCGGGTCCGTCAAGGCGTCGGCCCGTCTGGAGGAATTCGCCTGGCAGCCGGACGGCCGCGCCGCCATCACCATCACCGCTCGGCTGGTCCACGGCGAGGACGAGGCGCCGGTGAAGCTGCTGCGCAAGGACGGCCGCTACTTCCTGCACCCCGACCTCGGCGGCGGGCTGCTGTCGGAGGACGAACTCCTGGACGTCACCGACGACATCGACGGCTTCTCCGCCGAACTGTCCCTGCGCAATCGCGAGACGGCCGTCGAGTGGCCCTGCCCTGCGACGTTCACCACTCGGACCGATGAACTCGGCGACGGAGCCTGCGAGATCGTTCTGAGCGGCAGTGGATATGTGTCTTCGGAGGCGGTCAAGGGCCGTGGCCGGGTCTCCCGCGGCTTCTGGGACATCTGGGTGCCACTGCGCGGCCTGGGCCTGGTCCGCAAGGCAAGGCTGGGTGCCGACCGCGCACCGGAGGTGGACGCCGCCTGCCTGCCCGCGTCGCTCGGCTCACCGGCCCGTGCCGTCATCCCGTACTTCACCGACCCGTACGGCAACCTCACGCTCGATGTGAGCCGTCGCAGCAAGAAGCTCGCCGCCTATCTGGACGGCCGTACGGTCCTGCGGACGCCGGGCCGCCGACCCGAACTCCGCCTGGAGCTCTTCACCGCAACCACGACCGTCGCCTCCGA
This sequence comes from Streptomyces sp. NPDC001832, assembly GCF_040297265.1. Classification (NCBI taxonomy): domain Bacteria; kingdom Bacillati; phylum Actinomycetota; class Actinomycetes; order Kitasatosporales; family Streptomycetaceae; genus Streptomyces; species Streptomyces sp. NPDC001832. The sequence continues at coordinate 200,359 of NZ_JBEOYU010000005.1, read as the reverse complement.
CGCCCAACTGGTCCTGAGCCCGGTCGATGGAGCCGGATCGGCCGTGCACACGCTGCATACCGTGCTGCAACCCACAGAGGGCCGGGCACACCTCACCGTGCCCAGTCGCGCCCCCGGCGTCGCAGCGGGCGCCTGGAAGCTCTCCGTCCGGCTGGACGGAGAGAAGGGCCCCGCGCTCAGCCTCTGCACCGTCACCATCAGCAGGGACGGCAGGATCGAGCTGGATCCGGATCTACCCGAGGCCGCAGAAACGATCATGGTCGGCGCGGCCGCCCAACGCCGGAAGGCGACTCTGCTTCGCGCGCTGCGCACCGTCGGCGGCCCGATCGTGCGCAGGCTCCCGCCGGAGGGCCGGAAGCGCGCGCGTCGTCTCGCTGCCCGGCTCACCGGCTGATCCGTTTCTCACAGATCAGCCGTCTCCCATGACGAGACGGTCCCACTCTCCCACCAGCACCAGCACCAGCACCAAACACATCGGAACAAGGACGTGATCGCATGCGGCAGCTTTCCCTCCCAGGGGCCTGGGTGCATGAGCCCAAGGTCTTCCCGGACAGCCGCGGCAGCTTCCACGAGTGGTTCAAGGCGTCGGAGCTCAGCGAGGCCGTCGGACACACGCTGCGGCTGGCTCAGGCCAACTTCTCCATCTCCAGCCGGGGAACACTGCGCGGCGTCCACTTCGCCGATGTGCCGCCGAGCCAGGCAAAGTACGTCAAGTGCGTACGCGGCGCGGTGCTCGACATCATCGTGGACATCCGGGTCGGCTCCCCCACGTACAAGCAGTGGGAGGCCGTCCGGCTCGACGACACGGACCATCACGCGGTGTATCTCTCCGAGGGGCTCGGCCACGCCTTCATGGCCCTGACGGATGACGCGTCGGTCGTCTATCTGTGCTCCGAGGGCTACGCGCCCGGCCGCGAGCACGGCATCAACCCGCTCGACCCCGAGCTGGGCATCGAATGGCCGAAGGGGATCACCCCGTTGCTGTCCGACAAGGACGCTGCGGCCCCGTCGCTGGCCGAGGCCGAGGAGCAGGGCCTGCTGCCGTCGTACGAGGCCTGTCAGGCGTACTACGCCGAGCTGCGCGCCCGGGACTGAGCGGCTGTCGGGTGGCCTCCGTGGCCTCCGGTCGCCCGGTCAGAGGCCACCCGACAGTCTCTGAGCCCGAAGCGGAAACGCCGAAGCCCCCGTGGTCCGTACGGATCGCGGGGGCTTCGTGCTATGTCGGTCCGGTCAGCCTGTCACGGCCTTGATCCGCTGGCGGATCGGTGCGAACGCCGAGCGGGGCCGGCGCAGGTTGCGGGCGCGCGCCAGGGCCGGCCAGAAGTCGGCGCCGAGCAGCGCCTCGGGCCGGACGGCGTTCTTGCGTACCAGGACCTCGTCGGGCACGTCCTGCGGATCGGGTACGACGTACTCTTCGATGATCTCGTCGTACGCGTTCTTCAGGACGTCGCTCTCGGGGTTGGCGCCGAACACGGCGACCACACCGGTCGGTGCCGTATCCACCTCGACGACCACCAGGTCGGGACGGTAGCGGCGCAGCACCTGCACCACCTTGTACACATCACCGGTCCAGAACTTGGTGTGCCGGTCACGGGCCGCCTCGTCGACATCGCGCGGCAACATGTCGTCCAGCACGATCACGCTCGACCAGCGGGCGTGCTTCTCGACGTTCATGAAGTCGCGCAGGGCGTACTCGAAGAGGTGCATGCCGTCGATGAAGGCGAACTCCAGCTTCGGATCCCCGCCGAGCACATTGAGCGGATCGCGGCGGGCAAGGGCGCGGAACGGGTTGCGGCCGTTGCGCAGATGCAGCAGCGGGTCCTTGCGGGCGAAGAAGTCGTCGCTCGTCGCCTTGACCAGGTGGACGTCGCAGCTGATGTCCGTCACCACCCGGAAGGCGGGGTCGACGGCGACGGAGGGTACCCGCGAGAGGGCCAGGCTCCTGCCGTCGTTGACCCCGATCTCCAAATAGTTCCGAGGACGATAGACGCGGTGCAAATGACGCAGAAATTCATGGCGGTTCACGTGGAGCAGCCCTTCGGAGAAAACCAACTGGTCTGGTCCCCGGCGAAGTTACCCCATGAGCCCACTGTGATGTAACCGTCCTCCGCTATGTAGACCTTCATTGTTCACGTCTTTGAATTCGAGGGGATTTGATCATCAATACGATCATTCGATGATCGCGGCCGCTCTGTTTCAAGGAGTGCCGGAAAAGCCTCTTCCAGCGCCGCCCGCCAGTCCCGGATCGGTTCGATCCCGGCCGCCGCCCAGCGGTCGTGTCCCAGCACACTGAAAGCGGGCCGGGGAGCCGGCCGTACGAAGGCCTCGCTGGTCGTGGGGCGGACGCGCGCCGGGTCGGTGCCCAGCAGCCGGAAGATCTCCCGGGTGAAGCCGAACCATGTCGTCTCGCCGCCGCTGGTGCCGTGGTAGACGCCCGCGGGTGCGGTGCCGGCGAGAGCGGCCTGTCCGAGCCGGACCAGCCGGTCGGCCAGATCGACGGTCCAGGTGGGCTGTCCGCGCTGGTCGTCCACCACGTCGAGGGTGTCCTTGATGCCCTCCAGCTTGATCATCGTACGGACGAAGTTACCGCCGCCCGCGCCGTACAGCCAGGCAGTACGGACCACGTAACCGGTGTCCGGCAGGGTGTCGAGCACGGCCTGCTCGCCGGCCAGTTTGGTGCGGCCGTAGGCGCTGCGCGGTCTGGTGGGGCCGTTCTCGGCGTACGGCTTCTCGCCGTCCCCGGCGAACACATAGTCGGTGGAGACCTGGAGGAGAACGGCGTTGTGTTCGCGGCAGGCCGCGGCGAGGACCCCGGGGCCCGTGCCGTTGACCCGCAGCGCGGCGTCCTCCTGGGACTCGGCGTCGTCGACAGCGGTCCAGGCGGCGCAGTTCACCACGACCGCGGGGCGGTGCTTGTCGAAGCCGGCACGCACCGATTCGAGGTCCGCGATGTCCATGGCCGCACGGTCCGCGGCGACCGCGGTGACGTCCTCACCGGCGAGCCGGGCCAGGACGTCCTGGCCCAGCATCCCGGCGGCTCCGGTGACCAGCCAGACGGCGCTCACAGCGCGGCCCGGTCCTTCAGCGGCTCCCACCAGGCGCGGTTCTCGCGGTACCACTGCACGGTCTCGGCCAGGCCGGTACGGAAGTCCTTGCGGGGCTCGTAACCGAGCTCCTCGCGGATCTTGGTGCAGTCGACCGAGTAGCGGCGGTCGTGGCCCTTGCGGTCCTCGACATAGGTGACGCTGGTGTCCCAGTCGGCCCCGCAGGCGTCCAGCAGCAGGCCGGTGAGCTCCTTGTTGGAGAGTTCGGTGCCGCCGCCGATGTTGTAGACCTCGCCTGCCCGGCCCTTGGTGCGGACCAGTTCGATGCCCTGGACGTGGTCGTCGATGTGCAGCCAGTCGCGGACATTGGCGCCGTCGCCGTACAGCGGGACGGTCCTGCCGTCCAGCAGGTTGGTGACGAACAGCGGGATGACCTTCTCGGGGAAGTGGTGGTGCCCGTAGTTGTTGGAGCAGCGGGTCACCCGCACGTCGAGGCCGTGGGTGCGGTGGTACGAGAGCGCGATCAAGTCACTGGACGCCTTGGCCGCGGAGTACGGCGAGTTGGGCGCGAGCGGCTCGGTCTCGGGCCAGGAGCCCTCGTCGATCGAGCCGTAGACCTCGTCGGTGGAAATGTGTACGAAGGTCTTGATGCCGGCCAGGTGCGCGGCGTGGATCAGGGTGTGGGTGCCCACGACGTTCGTACGGACGAATTCGGCGCCGCCGTCGATGGAGCGGTCCACATGGGACTCGGCCGCGAAGTGCACCACCTGGTCGTGCTCGGCCATCAGCTTGGAGACCGGCTCGGGGTCGCAGATGTCGCCCTGCATAAACCTGAATCCGGGGTGGTCGCGCACCTCGTCGAGATTGGCCGGGTTGCCCGCGTAGGTGAGCTTGTCGAGCACGGTGACGGCGATGTCGCCGGGGCCTTCGGGGCCGAGCACCGTTCGGACGTAGTGCGAGCCGATGAAGCCGGCGCCGCCTGTCACCAGGATGTTGGTGGTCATGAGGAGATCTGCACCTTGCTGTGGTCGCCGAGCACGAGTCGGTGGGCGGACGGGGAACGGGGCGCGGGGGTCACTTGGACATCACGGCCGATGAGCGACGCCTCCACACGGCGGACACCGGCGATCGAGGCGCCCCGCAGAACGATGGAGTACTCGATCTCGCTGTCCTCGATCCGGCAGTCCTCCGAGACCGAGGTGAACGGGCCCACGTACGCGCCGCTGATCAACGACCGGGCCCCGATGATCACGGGCCCGACGATGCGGCTGCCACTGACCTTGGCGCCCGCCTCGATCCGCACCCGGCCGATGATCTCGCTGTCCTCGTCGACCTCGGCCTCCTCGCAGGACGGCTCGATGGCCTCCAGGACGGTCCGGTTGACCTCCAGCATGTCGGTGACATTGCCGGTGTCCTTCCAGTACCCGCGGATCGTGGTGGAGCGGACGTCACGCTTCTGGTCGATCAGCCACTGGATGGCGTGGGTGATCTCCAACTCACCGCGCCAGGAGGGCTCGATCGAGCGGACGGCCTCGTGGATGGCGGGGGTGAAGAGGTAGACGCCGACGAGCGCCAGATCGCTCTTGGGCTCCTTCGGCTTCTCCTCCAGCGCAGCCACCCGGCCTTCGGCGTCGAGTTCCGCGACGCCGAAGGAGGTGGGGTTGGGCACCTGGGTCAGCAGGATCTGCGCGTCGGGCTTGTCGGTGCGGAACTCCTCCACCAGACCGGTGATCCCGCCGACGATGAAGTTGTCACCGAGGTACATGACGAAGTCTTCGTCCCCCAGGAAGTCACGGGCGATCAGCACCGCGTGGGCAAGGCCGAGCGGCTCGTCCTGGGGGATGTACGTGACCTCGATGCCTAGCCGGGAACCGTCGCCGACCGCCTCGCGGATCTCCTGGGCGGTGTCGCCCACGATGATGCCGACTTCGGTGATGCCCGCGTCGGCGATGGCTTCCAGGCCGTAGAACAGCACGGGTTTGTTCGCCACGGGCACCAGTTGCTTGGCCGAGGTGTGTGTGATGGGACGCAGGCGGGTGCCCGCCCCTCCGGACAGTACGAGAGCCTTCACGTGACCAGTCCTCATGGTTGAGATATCGGTCTTGTCGCGGCTGCGACCTGCGGGGCGACTTTACTGAGAATTGCTGTGCAATTCGTAGCGCGTCACCCCCGTGAACGAGATGCGAACGCACGTACGGAGTCCGGCCGGGGTGGATTTGCTCAGCCTATGCGACGAGCCTCGCCTTCCAGCGTCGTACGTCCCGCCGCATACGCCGGACGACGCGCCGTGACAGTGACGCCTTACGGGCTACGGTCTCGGGCTTCTCGATGCGCTTTCCGTCGTGCCAGTCGGGCACGGTGACCTCGAAATCGGACTCCGAGAGACCGCTCGAACGGTCCCGGAAATGCGGGTACGCAAGGAAGAGCTTGTCCCTCTTTCGCGAGCTGACCACATCCGGAACCGTTTTCGCTTGCAGATACGTCAGCATGTCCACCAGCACGTCGGCCCGGCCCGCCGCGACAGCGGCGAGCCGCAGCCTCTCGGCGACCTTGATCAGGCGCGCCACCCCGTCGTTCCAGTACGTGTCCGTGAGCGGCGCCGCGAGCTCCATCTTGTGGCGCCGGACCTCCTCCGAGTCCCGGAGGAAGTTGGGACCGAACTGCTGCATCATCCCGACCGTGAAGGGACGGACCATCAGGAAGTCCCGCTTCGGTCCGGCCGGCTCGAGCCGGTGAATGAGCGCCATCATGGCCCGCATGGAATCGAACCGCCATACGTAGGTGCCGCTCTTGGTCACATGCTTTCCGTCGTCCCGGCCGACCAGGTAGTAGCAGGTGTAATTGGAGATGACGGAGACTCCGGCGCCCCGGAGGTACGCCTCCATGGTGAAGAGCGCATCCTCACCGGTCTTGAGTCCCTCATCGAATTTCAGACCAATTCGCTCCAGCAGTTCACGCCGGAAAAGTTTCTGGGCACTCAGCGTGTAAATGACCTTGGAATTGTATACATTGACGCGTTCCTTGGTGGCTGTCCACATCGACCGAGGCGCTCCGCGATTGACCCCGACCACCTTGCCGAGCACCACATCGGTGTGCGCCCGGTCGGCCATGGCCACCATCCGCTCCAGGGCCTCGTCGCCGAAGTAGTCATCCGCATCGAGAAAGAACACATAGCGCCCCCTCGCCATGCCGAGACCCACATTGCGCGGCCCGCTGGGACCACCGGAATTCTCCTGCCGGACCACCCTCATCGGAACCGCGGATCGGGCCGCGAACTCCTCCAGGTACTCACCGGTGCCGTCGGTCGAACCGTCATCGACCGCCACGATCTCGATCCGGTCGGCGCCGATGGTCTGCTTCTCCACCGATTCGAGGCAGCGGATTAGATAGGGCATCGCCTCATATGCACCAATGATCACGGTTACGTCAGGAATTGGCATCTCGTTCACATCAACAGAAGACAGACACCCCCGCGTGTTGGTTGCCCAACGCTATGCATGTGAAGCGTGACCTTTATCACAACGGCCCGGCACAACCTTGAAGGGTTGTGCCGGGCCGTTGGAATCGTAGGACAGCCCTCAGCAGGGCGGCTCTCAGCCGTTCACAGATTCGCCGAGGTTTCGCGCCAAGCCTGCGTTCCGGGCCTCCGACTTGGCCGCGAGCGCCTTCATGGCCATGTCGAACTGCACGATCGAGGTGGGCTCGTCCGGGCCGAGGAGGTATTCCTTCAGCTCACGCCGGTCGACCGCCAGGGTGTCCGCGGCAGGTTCCACCACCGCCGCGAGCAGGACGTCCAACTCGGTCGCGGCATTGGACAGGATGACCGCGGCGCGGACCGCGGTGTTCTGCCGACGGAATTCGTCCTCGCCGAGCCCTGCCGAATCGGTGACCGCGTACGGCTTGCCGCTCGCGATGAAGTCCGACACCACGCTGGAGATGTCCGAGACCATGGCGTCCGACTCGTTGAAACAGTCGTACAGACGCATCTGGGCGCCCGTGATGACCTTGTGCTCCCACCAGCCGAGCGCGCGCCAGGAGGCGGCGTTCCACTCGTCCTTGAGCCGCGCGATCTCGGCCTCGCGCGCCGGGTCGGCCAGCGAGTCGCGGGACATCTCGGCCTCGTCCCTGGCGACGTGGCCGCCGCTCGACAGCACCTCGAGCCGTGCCTCGATACGGGCCAGCTCGGCCCGCGCCGCAGCCTGCACCGCCTGGAGTGCCGCCGTTTCCTTCGCCCAGCGGGGGTCGGCCGCGCGCTCGACGGCGGCCTTCTCGATCATCGCGGTGATCCGCTGGTGTGCGGCCTTGGCCTTGGCACTGCGGGTACCCGTGAAGGGGTGCGGCTTGTAGAGCAGTCGCACCGGCTTCTCGGAGTTCAGCAGCCGCTTGACGATGTTCTCGCCGGCCAGCAGCAGCGAGGTGTTGCCCGGGTTGTCGTCCCAGCCCTCCCAGGTGGGTGCGTACAGCACGGTCGGGATCGGGTTCTTCGGCTCGCCGGTCCACGACTGAATGGTGGCCAGCTGCGGGCGGCCCACCTCGACGATGTCCTCGTCGCGCACGCCGACATCGGCCAGCGCGTAACGGTCGCGGCCGGCCCGGCCCGCGGTCCACACCTCGTCGTAGGCCTTGCTGTACGGGTTGACGCTGGCGAGCTTGTCACTGTCGCCGTGGCCGATGAAGACATGCTTCATCGTCGGCACCCGGAGCAGGTGGATGTTCTTGCCGACGTTGGCCGCGTAGAGCGCGACCCGCACCGACGAAAGGTCCAGGTTCATCAGGTGCACACCGCCGGGCACGCAGAGCACCGGCACCGACGTCGTGTTCAGCTGAGTAAGTATCGCGCGCTCGCGCAGCAGGATCAGCGGACGCCCGTCGAGCTGCGCCATGGTCTCCAGCCACATGTTGACCTGGTAGGCCGAGTCCTTGGAGCCGGAGAAGTAGAGCACCACGGTCGGCTTGTACTCGCGCAGCCAGGTGCTCACCGCGTGCAGCACCTCGGTATCGGGCGCCACGAGCCGCTTCGGACGAATGTACGGGAGAAGCGCCGCCAGGTAGCAGACCGCGAGAATCAGTGTGATGGCCAGGCCCGCGTAAGCGAAGCCGTTCCTATCGGTCTCGACCGCGACCAGCACGCCCACCATCGCGAAGATGTCCAGATGGAGCATCTTCTCCGCGGGGCGGTTCAGCAGCAGGCGCGACGGGGCGTCCGGGATCCGCACCTGCCCCAGGTCGACGTTGCGCGTGACCACGGGGAGCTTGCGGCGGAGCTTGATAAGCGTGACCGTCGCACTCTGCGGTGCCTGGAGACCGTAAAAGGCCAACAGGCAGGCGACCGTCACAAAGAACAGCATCTGCTCTCCGTACCCCATACGGGAAAGCAGCAGAATCAGCAGCAGCTGGCGGACCAGGAAGCGGATCGAGAGCCCCGCGCGGACTGCGGCAAGCCGGTTGATCAGGTAGCTGCCGCAGTGATGCAGATACCGGTCGGCCAGATAGGTCACCGCGGCGGCACCGGCGAAGAGCCAAAGATTGGGGATAATCGCCGCGAGCATGACGCACGGGAAGCCCAGAGCCATGAGGAGAGCGGCGGCCAGCTCCGAACCACTGCCCACTCGAGCCATACGAATGGCTTTCGAAATCACGAAGTACCGCTCCCGGGGGTGCCGACTGATTACCTTGCGAGTGAAATGTGAAGCCAGATCTTCACGAATTCGGACCCCTGTAGTTCGCACGCGGCGTCTACAGGGGTCCGAATAGTCTTCGATTGTCAATCAGTATTACACATCGGCCTGTCGGTCCAGGACAGCGGCCAGCGCCTGCTCGAAGCCCGATGCCTCGGAGGCACCACGGGTCGGGTCCTGCTGCCGTACGTCGACGACATGGCCGGTCATCTCGGAGAGCAGGACGTCGAGGGAGGTCCTGGCGACCGCCTCGGAGGAGAGCAGCGTGCCGGCGGGCTCGTCGCCGAACGCCTTGGTGCGCATCGGCGTGGCGGTGCGCTCGGGGTTCACGCAGTTCACCCGCACTCCGTCGCCCGCCCACTCGTCGGAGAGCGCCTGGGTGAGGTTCACCATGGCGGCCTTGGTGGACGAGTAGAGGCTGTACTCCGCGCGGCCCCGGGTGTAGCTGCTGGACGTGTAGAGCAGCAGCTGGCCCTTGGTCTCGGCGAGGTACTTGTACGAGGCGCGGGCGATCTGCACGGGCGCCAGGTAGTTGACGTTCAGTGCTTCCTCGATGGTCGCGTTGTCCGTCTCGGCCAGCTTGCCGATGCGGAGCACGCCCGCGGTGTTGATCACGTAGTCGACGCGACCGGTGTCCGCATACGCCTTGGAGAGCGCGTCGTCGATGTGCTCCGGATTCTCCACGTGCGTACCGGTGGTGGAGCGGCCCAGGGCGTAGACGGTGGCGCCGTAGGACTCGGCGAGCGCCGCGATGTCAGCGCCGATGCCGTACGAGCCGCCGAAGACGACGAGGGTCTTGCCGGTGAGCAGCTCACGGTAGGCGGCGTCATCGGTCGGCTGCGGCACGGCCGTGGAGGCCAGTTGGAAGAGCTTGTCCGCGATGAAGACGTCGACCGGCTGAGTGACCTTCATGTTGTACTCGTCGCCCGCGACGACGTAGATCGGCACGTCGGGGAGGTACTTCAGGACGACCGAGCAGTCGTCGGTGGCCTGGAAGTTCGGGTCGCCCGCGGCAACCTCGTACGCCCGGCGGATCGTGGAGAGCTTGAAGGCCTGCGGCGTCTGGCCACGGCGCAGCCGGGAGCGGTCGGGCACGTCGGTGATGAACTCGCCGTCGCCGCCGTGGGTGCGGGTCACGATGATCGTGTCCGCGGACGGGATGGCGACGTCGACCGCCTGGTAGCGGTCCAGGGCGTCGACACAGTCCTTGATGACGCGCTGCGAGAGCAGGGGGCGCACGGCGTCGTGGAAGAGGACATTGCGGTCCTCGCCCTCGGCCAGGCCCTCGCCGAGGGCCGCGATGGCACGCTCGGTGGTCTCGTTGCGGGTGGAACCGCCCTCGATCACCTTGGTGACCTTGGTGAGTCCGGCCTTGGTAACGATCTTCTCCACGTCGGGCACATAGCCAGGAGCCATGAGCACGATGACATCGTCGATGGAGTCGGACTGCTGGAAGATCGACAGCGTGTGCTCGATGACGGCCTTGCCTGCGATCTTCAGCAGCTGCTTGGGGATGGACAGTCCCACGCGCTGACCGGTACCGCCGGCGAGCACGACTGCTGTGGTTCGGGCTTTGACTATGTGCTGAGCAGACACAGACGACCTACCTTGCGAGGGCTGAGAGATACAGCGATGGTTGCACTCTCCGTTACCGTCTCGCAAGGTGGACGTCGGCCGTTGCATGCCGTATTGAAACCTGGTGTTGCCTTGCGATCAGGGCGGATAGCGGAATTGACACGCCCGCACCAAGTGACCGAGACCACACGAATGAGCGGCATGAATCACCCTTGAGCGGGGTCGGTTCCCGCCGGTTGGGGGACGGCTTGGTCAACGGATCCGGGCGACGACCGACAACGCGGCGGTCCCGTCTGGCCGGGGGCGGACGACGCTACTTTCGCAACACGCCCTAGAACGGGTTGAAGTCGTCGAACTCGCGCTGCGCCTCGTCGCGTTCCGCCTCACGGTCGCGTCGGCGCTGTGCCGCCGGCCGAGGTGCTTCGAGACGGTGGTCCTCGCCACGCCGACCGAGCATCTCCGCGCCCGCCGCCATGGTCGGCTCCCAGTCGAAGACGACCGCGTTGTCCTCGGCGCCGATCGCCACACCGTCACCCGCCCGCGCGCCGGCCTTCATCAACTCGTCCTCGACACCGAGGCGGTTGAGACGGTCCGCCAGATACCCGACGGCCTCGTCGTTGTTGAAGTCGGTCTGACGCACCCAGCGCTCCGGCTTCTCGCCGCGCACCCGGTAGAGGCCGTCCTCCTCCTTGGTGACGGTGAAGCCCACCTCGTCGACGGCCTTCGGGCGGATGACGATACGGGTCGCCGCCTCCACGGGCTTGGCCGCACGCGCCTCGGCGATGACGCCCGCGAGCGCGAAGGAGAGCTCCTTCAGGCCGGTACGGGCGACGGCGGACACCTCGAAGACTCGGTAGCCGCGCGCCTCCAGGTCCGGGCGGATCATGTCGGCGAGGTCCTGGCCGTCCGGGATGTCGATCTTGTTGAGGACGACGATGCGGGGCCGGTCCTCCAGGCCGCCGTACTGCTTCAGCTCCTCCTCGATCATGTCGAGGTCGGAGACGGGGTCACGGTCGGACTCCAGCGTCGCGGTATCCAGCACGTGCACGAGTACCGAGCACCGCTCCACGTGCCGCAGAAACTCCAGGCCCAGGCCCCGGCCTTGGCTGGCGCCCGGGATCAGGCCCGGGACATCGGCAATGGTGTAGACGGTGCTGCCGGCGGTGACCACGCCGAGGTTCGGGACGAGGGTCGTGAAGGGGTAGTCGGCGATCTTCGGCCGGGCCGCGGACAGGACGGAGATCAGCGAGGACTTACCGGCGCTCGGGTAGCCCACCAGCGCGACATCCGCGACGGTCTTGAGCTCCAGGACGACGTCCCGCGCCTCACCCGGCTCGCCGAGCAGCGCGAAACCGGGGGCCTTGCGCCGGGCGGAGGCCAGCGCGGCGTTGCCGAGGCCGCCGCGGCCGCCCTGCCCGGCGACGAACGTGGTGCCCTGGCCGACCAGGTCGGCCAGCACGTTGCCGTTCCTGTCGAGCACGACCGTGCCGTCGGGCACCGGCAGAACCAAGTCCTGCCCGTCCTTGCCGGACCGGTTGTCGCCCGCGCCGGGCTGCCCGTTGGTGGCCTTGCGGTGGGGGCTGTGGTGGTAGTCGAGGAGCGTGGTGATGTCCTGGTCGACGACCAGGGTCACATCGCCGCCACGGCCGCCGTTGCCGCCGTCGGGACCGCCGAGCGGTTTGAACTTCTCACGGTGAACGGAGGCGCAGCCGTGGCCCCCGTTACCCGCGGCGACATGCAGCTCGACGCGGTCCACGAAGGTGGTCATGGTGGGAACCTCCAGTTACATACATGCAGAAATGTCTCACTCGTGCTGTCCCGCGTAGGAGAAAGCCGTCTCTCATGGGAGAAACACGCGAAAGGCGGACCCGCTTCCCGCACGGGAAGTGAGGTCCGCCTCCGCAGAAACCGCTCGACGAGCGCCGAAAATCAGCCGGCGATCGGAACGATGTTCACGACCTTGCGGCCACGGTGCGTGCCGAACTCGACCGCACCGGCGGCGAGTGCGAACAGCGTGTCGTCGCCACCACGGCCGACGCCCGTGCCCGGGTGGAAGTGGGTGCCGCGCTGACGGACCAGGATCTCACCGGCGTTGACGGCCTGACCGCCGAAGCGCTTCACGCCGAGCCGCTGAGCATTGGAATCGCGCCCGTTCCGGGTGGACGATGCGCCCTTCTTGTGTGCCATGTCTCCTCAGTCCCTTACTTCGCAGCCGTGGGGATACCGGTGACCTTGATCGCCGTGTACTGCTGACGGTGACCCTGGCGACGGCGGTAGCCGGTCTTGTTCTTGTAGCGAAGGATGTCGATCTTCGCGCCCTTGTGGTGGTCCACGACCTCGGCCTGGACCTTGATCCCGGCCAGCACCCACGGGTCGCTGGTGACGGCGTCGCCGTCAACCACGAGCAGGGTCGAGAGCTCGACCGTGTCGCCAACCTGGGCAGTGGAAATCTTGTCAACCTCAACGATGTCACCGACAGCAACCTTGTGCTGGCGGCCACCGCTGCGCACGATGGCGTACACGCGGATCTCTCTCTCGCTCGGAACGGATCCCCTGATGCCAGCCGCCCGCGCAGGCCGAAGCCCGCGACGATCCGGAAGGACGAGCGGCCTCTCCCGGCGGACGAGCCACCAGGAGGAATGTGCTCAGGGGTGGGCGCGCATGGAAACACGCCGAGGGCTAAGGCTACGGCGCCTCCCCCGGGCGGTCAAACCGGGCCCTGGCGGCTTCTGCCTCCCCCATGCGAAAGAGGTGCGGTCCCGCTCAGATGCTGTCGGGTGACCTCTGATCGGAGACCACCCGGCGGCATCTGAGGGAACCGCACCTCTTTCACTGCTGTCCGACCCGCCGGTCAGCTCTCGGTGTCGACCAAGACGGAGGACTGCGGCGACTGCTCCGCGGCGACCGCCTTCTTCGCTGCCGTCTTCTTGGCTGTCGTCTTCTTGGCCGTCGTCTTCTTCGCGGCGGTCTTCTTGGCAGCCGTCTTCTTGGTGGCTGCCTTCTTGGCGGTGGCCTTCTTGGCGGTGGCCTTCTTGGCCGTCTTACGGACCGTCTTCTTGGCCGGGGCCTCCGCTTCCGCTGCTTCCGGAGCTTCGGCGGTCGCGGTCGACTCGGCGCCGGGCTCCGGCTCGGTGGAGCCGGTCACCACGACGACCTCTGCCGCCTGGGCACCTGCGGGCGAGCCCGCGGGGGCGGAGACCTTGCGGGTCACCCGACGGCGGGCACGCGGCGGAGCGGCCTCGGGGACCACCTCTTCAGGCGCTGCCTCGGGCTGCGGAGCCTCGACGACCGGGGCCTCCTCGGCAACCGGGGCGACCACCGACACCGATACCGGCTCCTCGACCGGCTCAACCTGCTCGGCCGGAGCCGGCGAGCCCGCCGGGGCGGTCGCCTTCCGCGTCACCCGACGGCGCGTACGGCCCTGGGGGGCCTCGGCCACCGGGGCCGCCTCGACGACCACCGGGATCTCGGCGGCCGGCTCGGCCTCCACGACCGGCTCGGGCTCCACGACCACGACCGGCTCCGGCTCGACGACCGGGGCTGGAGCTGCTGCGGCCTTCGGGGCGCCGACCGGGGCCGTTGCCTTACGGGTCGCGCGGCGCCGGCCGCGGCCGCGCGAGGCGGCCGCCTCGGCCTCGGCCGGGCTGCTGTACAACTCCTCGTCCGGGACGAACTCCGGCTCGGGCAGCGCCACCGGTGCGGCCACCTCGGCCTCGGCCTCGGCCTCGGCCACATGCTCGTGGTCCAGCTCGCGGTCCTGACCCGCACCGCCCCGGCCGCGCTTCTTGGAACGCTTGCCGTTGCCGCCTCCACCGACCGAGGTCGGCTGCTCCATGTGCACGATCACGCCGCGCCCGTTGCAGTGGACACAGGTCTCGGAGAAGGACTCCAGCAGGCCCTGGCCCACCCGCTTACGGGTCATCTGGACCAGGCCCAGCGAGGTGACTTCGGCGACCTGGTGCTTCGTACGGTCGCGTCCCAGGCACTCCAGCAGGCGCCGCAGCACCAGGTCCCGGTTGGACTCCAGCACCATGTCGATGAAGTCGACGACGACGATGCCACCGAGGTCGCGCAGCCGCAGCTGACGCACGATCTCCTCGGCCGCCTCCAGGTTGTTCTTGGTGACGGTCTCTTCGAGGTTGCCGCCCTGACCGGTGAACTTGCCGGTGTTGACGTCGACGACGACCATGGCCTCGGTCTTGTCGATCACCAGCGAGCCGCCGCTCGGCAGATAGACCTTCCGGTCCAGCGCCTTCATCAGCTGCTCGTCGATCCGGTACGTCGCGAAGATGTCGACCTCGGAGGTCCACCGCGACAGGCGGTCCGTCAGATCGGGCGCCACCTGCGAGACGTAACCGTGGATGGTCTCCCACGCGCCGTCGCCGCTGACGATGACCTTGGAGAAGTCCTCGTTGAAGATGTCGCGGACGACCCGGACGGTCATGTCCGGCTCGCCGTAGAGCAGCGTCGGTGCGTTGGAGCTGCCGGTGCTCTTCGACTTCTTCTGGATGTCCTCCCACTGCTGCTGCAGCCGCTCGACATCGCGACGCAGCTCGTCCTCGCTCGCGCCCTCCGCCGCGGTACGGACGATGACACCCGCGTCCTCGGGAACGATCTTCTTGAGGATGGTCTTCAGCCGGGCCCGCTCGGTGTCGGGCAGCTTGCGGCTGATGCCGGTCATCGAGCCCTCGGGCACGTACACCAGGTAGCGGCCGGGCAGCGAGACCTGGCTGGTCAGGCGGGCGCCCTTGTGGCCGATCGGGTCCTTGGTCACTTGGACGAGGACGGACTGGCCGGACTTGAGCGCGGTCTCGATACGGCGCGGCCCGTGAGCCATGCCGAGCGCCTCGAAGTTCACCTCACCGGCGTACAGGACGGCGTTGCGGCCCTTGCCGATGTCGACGAAGGCGGCCTCCATGGACGGCAGTACGTTCTGCACCTTGCCCAGGTAGACGTTGCCGACGTAGCTGGTCGCCTGCTCCTTGTTGACGTAGTGCTCGACGAGCACGTTGTCCTCGAGGACGCCGATCTGGGTGCGCTCGCCGTTCTGGCGGACGACCATCACGCGCTCGACGGCCTCGCGGCGCGCCAGGAACTCGGCCTCGGTGATGATCGGGACGCGACGACGGCCCTGCTCACGGCCCTCGCGGCGGCGCTGCTTCTTCGCCTCCATACGGGTCGAGCCCTTGATGGACTGGACCTCGTCGAAGCCGGTGCCGAGCTCGCGCTCTTCCTTCCTGCGGGGCTCGCGGACCTTGACGACCGTACGCTCCGGATCGTCCGTAGCGCTCTCGGCCTCGGCCGCGGTGTCACCGCTGCGACGACGGCGGCGACGGCGACGACGGCTGCTGGAGCCGACGACGGACGCCTCGTGGTCCTCGTCCTCCTCAGCCTCTTC
This sequence comes from Streptomyces sp. NPDC001832, assembly GCF_040297265.1. NCBI lineage: Bacteria > Bacillati > Actinomycetota > Actinomycetes > Kitasatosporales > Streptomycetaceae > Streptomyces > Streptomyces sp. NPDC001832. Next base: position 184,664 of record NZ_JBEOYU010000005.1, on the reverse strand, counting down.
GGACTCCTGAGCGCGCTCCTGGTCTTCCTCGGCGTGCTCGGCGGCGGCCTCGTCGCCGTGCTGCTCCGCAGTCTCGTCACCCTCGGTGGTCTCGCCACGACGGCGGCGACGGCCTCCGCGACGGCGACGGCGCGAGGGCCGGTCCCCGTACTCGTCCGTCTCCTCGGCCTCGTGATCGGCCTCGGCCTCGGGCTCCTCCTCGGCGTGCCCCTCCACCGCGGCAGCGGCGGTCGGCTCGGCCTCGGCGGCCTCACCACGACGGCGGCGACGGCGGCGTGAACCGGCCTGCGGCGCGGCCTCGGCGGCCGGGGCCTCGTTGGTGGCGGTCGGCTCCTCGACCGTCTCGGTCTCTTCCTCGACCTCTTCGTGACGCGAAGCGGCAGCGGCGGCGGCCGCGGTCTCCGGGGTCTGGAACATCGGCTCGGCGAAGACCGGCGCCTGGAACACGGCCACGGCAGGGCGCGTCGCGCGACGGCTCTTGTGTACGGGCTCCTCGTCCTTGCCGGTGAACTCGGGCCGGCCAGCGGCGGCGGTGGCCCGGCGGCGCTGACGGCCGCGCGGTGCGGCGTCCTCGACGTCGGCGGGCTCGGTGACCGGCTCCTCGACAGCGGCCTCGGGCAGGTTCTCGCCGGTTACTGCGGTGTCCTCGGTGGCCTTCGGCGCACCCGCCGGCGCGGTCGCCTTGCGGACGGCACGACGACGTCCGCGCGGGGCCCCGGCGGTCTCGACGGCTTCGGTGACGACTTCTACTGCTTCTTCTGCTTCCTCTGCTTCTGCGGGCTCGGCCGGGGCCTCGGTGGGCTGCGGTGCACCGGCGGGAGCCGATGCCCTGCGCCGGGTGCGGCCGCGCGGCGCGGCCGCAGGCTTGGTGGCTGCCGCAGCCGGCTCGGGCTCGGCACCCGTCACGGGCGTCGCTTCCTCGACGATCTCGACGGCCTCGGCGGCCTGCGGCGCACCGGCCGGCGCGGTCGCCTTACGGACCGCACGACGACGCGTACGCACCGGCGCCGCTTCCACAACCTCGGCCTCGGCCTCCGCTGCGGG
>NZ_JBEOYU010000005.1:126245-183522 GCF_040297265.1 Streptomyces sp. NPDC001832 | reverse complement strand
GGCACGGTGACCTCAGCAGCCTCTGTGGTCTGCGGCGCACCCGTCGGCGCAGTCGCCTTACGGACCGCACGACGACGCGTACGCACCGGCGCCGCTTCCACAACCTCGGCCTCGGCCTCCGCTGCGGGCACGGTGACCTCAGCAGCCTCTGTGGTCTGCGGCGCACCCGTCGGCGCAGTCGCCTTACGGACCGCACGACGACGCGTACGCACCGGCGCCGCCACCACGACCTCGGCCTCGGCTGCGGCCTCGGTGACCTCGGCGCTCGCGGCGGGCTCCACGACCTCTACTGCCTCGGCGGACTGCGGCGCACCCGCCGGAGCGGTCGCCTTGCGCACGGCACGACGACGGGTACGCGCGGGCGGCGCGGCTTCTGCCGCCGGAGCGCTCTCGGCGTCGGTGGTGGTGTGGTCGGACACTGCGGCGTCAACGGCCGGTATGGCCGGAGCGGCTGCGCCCTGAGCGTCCGCCATCGGCGGGCCGGCCGGGCGGGAAGCGGCGCGGCGCCTGCGGCGCGGCGGCAGCTTGTCTCCGGGTGCGTTGTTCTCTTCGGCGTTCCCGGTCGTGCCGGGTTCGTTGGGCTGGGGCATGCGGGCGGTTCTCCCGTCAGTCTCCCGGGCGCCGCGTCTGGTTCCGGTCCGGCATGGTCCGCGCGATGTACGCGAGACCGCCGTCCGGGGCGCGGGCGCCGCACGGGAGCTCAATGTCTGGCTCGCCGGTTCCGTAAGCGATGTGCGTACGGCCTGGCGAAAGTCTTATTGGGTCATCGCGCGGCCCGACCCAGGTGGTTCCCGAGCCGGAGGACTGCGCTGCAACGACCGCCTTACGCGGAACCTGCACCTTCCGGCGCCGTCGCGACGGCGGTCCCGGTGGCTGCGGGTGGAGCGGCCGGGGCTGCCTCGCGGTCGGGCGCGAGTGGGTCGGTCACCGTGCCGGACTCCTCGTCGAAGAGCCCCTGCGCCAGCCTGGTCACCGCTGCGGGAACCGGCGGCGCCAGGTCGGCCACAACGCGGAGACCGGACAGGACGTCGTCAGGTCGCACGGCAGGTGTCACGTGCCGTACAACCAGCCGCAGTATCGCACAGGGCTTGTCCTCGGTCCTATCAGGCTGTGGATCGAGGGCCTCCAGGTCCACCACGGCGGCACGGGCGTCAAAGGTCCGCATGCCGTTCTTCGCACGGCGCTGGACCTCGACGGTCTCAGCCGCGTTGAATGCAGCCACGGCCTTGACGGCCTCCTCGGTGGAAACGCCGTCGAGACGCAGCTCCCAGATGGAGGCGGTCAGCCGGTCGGCGAGACCGGAGGTGCGGCCCTCCACGGCGTCGGTGATGTCGAGACCGTCCGGCAGCGAGGCGTTGAGCAACTCGCGCAGAACGGCCGGATCCCGGGCCTCGGTGAGGGCGATCTCCAGAAACTCGGCCTCACTGCCCGTGCCGGTGGGAGCGGCATTGGCGTACGACACCTTCGGGTGCGGGGTGAAGCCCGCCGAATAGGCCATAGGCACCTCGGAGCGGCGCAGTGCCCGCTCAAAGGCACGCTGGAAGTCACGGTGGCTGGTGAACCGGAGGCGGCCGCGCTTGGTGTAGCGCAGTCGGATGCGCTGCACTGCCGGTGCGGGCGGCGGGCCTTCGGGCTGTCGCTTGCCCAGTGGTTCTTCTCCTCGGTGCGGGGCGGACGCGGTGGCATGCCGCCCTCGAAATGCGGGTGGCCCGGGGTGTCCGGTCCGGCTCACCCCCGCTCGGCGTATTTTTTTCTCCGAGCGAGGAGATCTCTGGTCCGGGCGCCGCGCTGGGCACAGTCGATGTACTACCCAGAGTACGCGCAAGGGGGCTCCCCGGTTCCCGGGGCTCGTGCACCCTCGGCCCGCCGACCACTGCCCGCCATGCGTCACGGCGTGCCCGGACACGGGGCACTCCTCGCGTCGAGCCCTCGGTCCACTCCTGCATCGAGTCGCTCCGCAACCCGAGCAATAGTCAAATCCTGTGGAACGGATTTGCTTCAGTGCTCATGGGCGGCCTTCTCCAGCTGGGCGGCGATTCCCTGCCGGTCGATCTGGATCCAGTACTCGACGATCAGGCCGTCCTCGATGCGATAGACCGCGCTGGTAATCGCCGTGACCTCCGCTCCGGTTGGTGCGTGGTGGCCGATCGGTCCGACGTGGCGTCCGATTTGTGTCCAGCGAGCGTAGACCCGGTCCCCTTCGGCGATGAGCTCGTCCACGGTCAGCTCGAAGGTGCCGTAGGCGTCGAGCATCTCCTGAACGTGTTCGGCGTACTGCTGCGGTGTGCGCTCCACGACCACCGGCGTCTCCGAGACGACCTGGTGGGCCAGGACGTGGCCGGCCATGAAACGGTCGGCCCAGTCGGGGCGCCTGCCCGATCGCACCTGCAGAAGGAACTGGCGGACTGTGTCTTTGGCGCTGGTCACCGGCCCATTCTGGCATCGCGTTCAGGCCACGTGAGCTTCGGGTGGTTCGACGGGTGGCCGCGTTGAAGCGTGCTCCGGTTCGGACGAGGGCGACGAGGGGGCGAGGTCGTTACCGGCTCGGAACCCGGATGGCATCTCCACTGGTCACGATGGATTCTTGACCGAGAGCGGGAGCAGCTCCCGGTACGCCCAGGTCGGCGGCCGTACGATCAGATGCTCCGCCAGCGAGGCGGCGGCGAGCGCGAGGGGCACCAGGACGTGCCGCCACAGGCCGACAGCCGGCCAGACGAACAGAGCGGTGAGCACCCGGCCGACCGCGGTGGCGATCCCCCGCCCGGCAGGGGCGAGCAATTCGCGGTAACACCCGGCGCAACCCGTGCCCGAGCGGGGTGAGCGCCGTGGGGGAATCCCGGGGCGGGCGGGACACGGGCGTGCCCGCGCCGGGAGCGGATCAGGCAGCCTCGGGGAGCGCGACTGACTCGAGCTGCGCGGTGCGGTGCAGGCCCCTGCGGTCGTAGAGATGGGTCAGGCCCAGTCCGAGCAGCAGCGAGAGCGCGAACCCGACGCCGGTCATAGTCCAGGCTCGGGCGAGTCCGGCGTCGAGCTGGGCGTCGAAGTAGAGGATCGCCCGGACACCGTCGAGGACCTGACGGAACGGTTCGAATTCGGCGAGGAAGCGGTAGAAGGAAGGCAGCGCCTGCAGCGGCATGGTGGCACCCGCCGACGGGATGGCAAGACCGATCAACACGAACATCGAGACGAGCGGGCCGGGCGTGCCCAGGACCGCCATCAGGGCGAGCGCCGTGCAGCCCATCGCCATCGTCGCGCAGGCCCCGAAAATCCAGAGCAGCAGCAGGTGTGAGGCGTCGATGCCGACAATTCCGACGGCGGCGGCCATCGCCAGCGCCGAGGTGACCAGGGAGACTCCGGCCATGAGTGCGCAGCCGACGAGGAAGTGGCGGGTGCGGCTCAGGTGTCGGACGGGCTCGGCGGTACGGAAGGGGCCGAGGTCCTTGGCGGCGTAGCCGAGGGCGGCGTCGACCTGCAGGTGGATCACGTTGGCGCCGAGCATGCCGCCGAGTACCAGCACCAGGGTGTAGAAGAAGGCGGTCAGACCGAACCCGCTGTGGTTGCCCAGGTGGTGCCCCTCGGCCACGACGGCCTTGACCGGGTCCGCGAGCAGCAGCTGCTCAGGGGCGCTCGGTGCGGTGACGTGCTTCCCAGCCGCTTCAGCCCGGGCGGCCTGGTGGGCCAACTGTTGCCCCAGTTGTTCACCCAGAGCGACCGAGGCGTTGTGTGCGGCCTCACGATTGACCTGCTCGGCCATGTTCGAGCCGAAGCTGTTGGCCGCGGGATTGGTGAGGATTTCCAGCTCCGGCTGCTTCGGGGAGGCGCTGCCGGGCGCCGCGAGCCCCAGCACGGAGGCGGAGAAGTTCTCCGGGACGACCAATGCCCCGAAAACCTTGCCCTGGCTCATGAGCCGCTTCGCCCCGGCCCGGTCCACCTGCTTCCAGCTGACCTTTCCCTTGAGCTGCGGGGCGCCGGCGACCTGCTCGGTGATCTGCGCACCCAGGTTCATCCGCTTGCCCGCGTGCTCGGCCCCCCGGTCGGCGTTGACGACAGCGATCGGCAGGTCATGCATCGCCCCGGCGGGGTTGCTGTTCGCGCCGAGGTAGAGCAGCGAGAGCAGGAAGGACAGCAGGCCGATCACTGCTGTGGAAGCGATCCACAGGCGGCGCCCCCGGAGCAAGTGCCGTGCGCTCATGCGGGCGTGTGTGGGTGAACTGGCCATGCGCTTTCTCCTCTGTGTGCGTGGTGCTCGCGCCGGCCGCCGGGTTGGCGACATACTGGAAACCTGCACTTTCCAAGCATTGGAAAGTAACACTTTCCAAGATGGGGATCCAACCTCGAACACCTGGAACACTGGCACCAGCAGAAAGTCGAGGGAGCGCATGAAGATCTCGGAGCTGAGCCGCCGATCTGGGAGCCCGGTGGGGAGAATCAAGTACTACCTGCGCGAGGGCCTGCTGCCGCCCGGACGTTCGATGGGCGCCACGATCGCCGAGTACGACGAAGAGCACGTCCAGCGACTGCGCCTGATCCGGGCGCTGACCGCTCGCGGGGGCTTGTCCATCGCGGCCGCCCGCGACGTGCTGGCGACGGTCGATCACCCGGAGGAGTCCCGGCCCACCCTCGGCGTGCTGCACCACGCGCTACCGATCCCGACGGAGTCGGGTGACGCGGAGGTCGGCTCCGAGCAACTACAGCAGGTGAAGGAACTACTCGACGCTTTGGAGTGGAACGTCGCGGACGACTCACCCCACCCCTACGCACTGGCGGCGGCTCTCAAGGAACTCAGCCGTCTCGGCGTCCCCTACAGCAACGACGACCTGTTCCCCTACGCGAGGCTTGCCGCATCCGTCGCCCGCCTCGACGTCGGACAACTCGACGGGATCGACGCACCGGAACAACTGGCCGAACGAGCGGCCATCGTGATCCTGCTGCTCGAGCCGGTCCTGGCGCTGCTGCGCCGGCTCGCCCAGGAGGACGAGGTCCGCCAGAGGCGCGCGCAGCCCCACCCAGCCTGACCGAAGGTGACAGGGCTACATCCATACCTACGCTCCGACCCATGAAGACGTATGCCGTCGAGACCGAGTGGACTGCCTCAGACCTGGCCCTCTTGGAGGACCTGAAGAAGGCGGAGGCACTACTCCCTGCGGACGCTCCGCGCGCCCTGCTGTCCATCCGCCTGTCCGTTCTTACAGAGGACACAACGTCGCCGGTACGGCAGGAGCTGGACCTCCGCCTCCTGGCCAGAGAGAAGGGGTGCCGCGTCGTCGGCGTCGCCTCTGATCTCAACGTGTCGGCAACAAAGGTTCCGCCGTGGAAGCGGAAGGAGTTGGGCGAGTGGCTCAACAACCGGGCCCCGGAGTTCGATGTCCTGCTCTTCTGGAAGCTCGACAGGTTCATCCGCCGCATGTCGGATCTCTCGACCATGATCGAGTGGTGCGAGCGGTACGGGAAGAACCTCGTGTCGAAGAACGACAGCATCGAACTCGAATCGACTGTCGGCCGGATGATGGTCACGCTCATCGGTGGTATCGCCGAGATCGAGACGGCGAACACGTCGACACGGGTCGCGTCGCTGTGGGACTACACGCGGACTCAGGACGCGTGGTTCGTCGGCAAGCCTGCGTACGGTTTCGTCACCACGAAGGCGAACGGAAAGCCCTCCCTTGCCATCGAGCCGAACGCACACAAGGCACTGCACTGGGCTCGCCGCATGGCACTTCGGGGAGTGTCTGCCCGGCGCATGGCTCTGTGCCTCGTCCGCTCCGGGCTCATGTCCCCAGGGCTCACTACCTCGACTCTCCTCCGGCGCCTCCGTAACCCGGCGCTCATGGGCTACCGGGTGGAGGAGAACAAGAACGGCGGCGTACGCCGCTCGAAGCTGATACTCGGACACGATGGCAAGCCGATCAGGGTGGCCGATCCCATCTTCACCAAGGAGGAGTACGACGAACTCCAGGAGGCCATCGACCGGCGCGGCAAGAACCAACCCCAGCGCCAGACGCACGGCGCGACGCAGTTCCTGGGAGTCCTCACCTGTGTCGACTGCACGTCGAACATGACCGTGCACGTCACGACCAACAAGTTCGGCCAGTACCAGTACCTCCGGTGCCAGAAGTGCAAGAGCGGGGGGCTCGGCGCACCCGATCCACAGGGTGTGTACGACGTGCTCGTGAACGACGTACTGAGAGTCCTCGGCGACTTCCCCGTACAGGTTCGGGAGTACGCGCAGGGGGCGGAGGCTCGGGCCGAGGTGAAGCGACTCGAAGAGGCGATCGCCTACTACATGACGGGCCTTGAGCCGGGAGGCCGCTACACGAAGACGCGGTTCACTCAGGAGCAGGCGGAGAAGACGCTCGACAAGCTGACCGACGAGCTGAGCGCGATCGACCCCGAGACCACGCAGGACCGCTGGACGCTCGTCCACAACGGGAAGACGTTCCGCGAAGTGTGGGAGTCGGGAGGCATGGAAGCCATGGCCGAGGATCTGCGCCGCGTCGGCGTCACGTGCGAGGTGACTCGAACCAAGGTCAAGGGCGTGCGCGCTCCCTCCGTGCACCTGCGGCTGAAGATCCCTCGCGATGTGCGCGAGCGTCTCGTCATCAAGAGCGACGAGTTCGCCGCCAAGCTCTGACGGACCCATGCCCCTGCCCTGTCTCGCCCGCCGCGCGAAGGGCGGGGGCTCTTCCGATCAGGTTACGCGTTGGCCTGCACGGAGGTGCCGAGGAACCGTTCAAGACCTTCGGCCGCCGCACCCACCGCCGGATGGATCTTCTCGACCGCATCGAGGACCAGCGACGCCCCGTCCTTGAGCTGGGCGTGGAAGTCGGTCGGCTGGATGCGCGACCAGGTGACCGCGCGGCGGTTCGTGGTCGGGATCGCGTATCGGTGAAGGGGGACCATCTCGCCGTCCACTGACAGGCGCAGCCGAGGCGGCTCCAGTCGTTGTGTGGCGATGATTCGGTTCAGGTCGTCCCAGGAGAACAGGCCCGCCGTGTCGGCGGCGCCGGGGAAGCGCGCGTAGGAGCGGTGGTACGTCTGGGCGAGGAACGTGTCCCCGCCCAGCCGCCCCGCCCACGAGGCTGCATCAAGCATCGTGGGCAGCCCCGTCAGTCGTTGCCGTCAGAACGGCCGCTACTGACGTCCGACTCCTGCTCGGCACGCGTCCGCGCGGCCACGATCTTGCGCTTCGCGACGAGCAGGCCACCCCCCTCGGGGGCCACCGAACCGGTGTTCTCTTCCACCATCGGACTTACCTCTCTACTCGGAAACACCCGCCGGGAATCCGGCGGGAGGAACGGGAGGCAGCAGCCTTCGAGGCAGCTACCGCGTGGCAAGGGCTCCAGCGAGGAACACGGCCGAGCCGCCGAGGATCATGGCCAGGTAGAGCGGACCTGCGTACCGACCGAGGCGGCACAGCACCCAGTTCCGTAAACCAGACCTCACGCCGTCCTCGGCTCGATGTCAGCCGGGTTGCGTCGGGGCAGTCCTACCGGCGCAGGGGTGCCGTGCTGGCCGATCTCGCCGCCATCGGCGCCAAGCGACGCGACCCCGAACAAGTCGTCCTGTACGGGCGGGAAGCCATCCAGTTGGCGCAAGCCTCGGGCTACGTCGCCCGTAGACTCCAAGCCCTGTGCAGCGAGTTCGGCCCCCTGGCCGGGGACCACCGCGTAGCGGAGCTGGGGGCAGAGATAGCCACGCTGATCACGCAGTGACGAGAGGGGATGGCATGTCGCAGATCGAAGGTGCACGACTGTTCCGGGAAGCCTGGATCGCAGGTGTTCGCCAGCACTTCCCGGGTGAGCCCAAGCCCGGATACGTGACCCCGTGGGACGACACCCCCCAGTGGGAGCGCGAGGCCGCAGGCTCTGTCTGCGAGCAGGTCCGCCAGTTCATCGAGATCAGCAGTGGCCACGCTTCCCGGTTGTCCCGGGAGCAGAAGGGCCGGTTCGTCGCGATCTGCTGGACCGCTCAGATGTTCAAGCACTTCGAGGACCCGAAGCCCGGCTACGTCGCAGACTGGCCGGACCTCCCGAAGTGGCAGCAGGAGACCAACGCCGACATCTTCGAGGCCATCGAGAAGGCTGCCTCCTGATCCTGGCCGCTTGAGACAGCCCCCGGAGCGTGCGGTGCATACCCGCCGGGCCGGGGGCTGAGCCTTGCCCGGGAGCGCCACGCGGACGCCTGCCGGGCGAACAGCCCCCGAGGGTGGCATCCGACGCGGCGGGGGCGTACAGCCCCTCTCGCGGCCGGTGAGCCCGCCTCACTCAGGACAGGCGAGAGGCGCCCGGCTGTGACTGCCCGGACGCCTCTCGTCAGCTACACCCACTCGACCGCCGAGACGATGCCCGGATCTTGCCGAGGAGCAGGGAGCGGCGTGCGCCTCACAGGGCGGGAAGCCTGCTCGCGCTCCTTCGTCCCGAGCCCCCGAAGGATCTCGGTACGCTCCGCCTCGCTCATGCCAGCGAGCGTCTCAGCCATCCTCTGGACGGCATCGCCGCTGGTCACGGCTACTTCTTGACCTCAAGCGGGAGCAGCTTCTTACCCGTCGGTCCTACTTGTGGCCATGTGTCGAACTGAGGGCAGACGCCACAGTCGAAGCACGGGGTCCAGCGGCAGTCCTCAACCTCGGTCTCGTCGAGCGAGTCCTGCCAGTCCTCCCAGAGCCAGTCCTTGTCGAGACCGGAGTCCAGGTGGTCCCAGGGCAGGACCTCCTCGTAGCTCCGCTCACGGGTGGTGTACCAGTCGACGTCCACGCCGTACTCGGGCAGCGTCTTCTCGGCGGCGGTCATCCAGCAGTCGTAGCTGAAGTGCTCGCGCCAGCCGTCGAAGCGGCCGCCGGACTCGTAGACCGCGCGGATGACTGAGCCGACACGGCGGTCACCGCGCGAGAGCAGGCCCTCAACGATGCCGGGCTTGCCGTCGTGGTAGCGGAAGCCGATGGAGCGGCCGTACTTCTTGTCGCCGCGGATCTTGTCGCGGAGCTTGGCCAGCCGGGCGTCGGTCTCCTCGGCGCCGAGCTGCGGGGCCCACTGGAACGGCGTGTGCGGCTTGGGCACGAAGCCGCCGATGGAGACGGTGCAGCGGATGTCGTTCTGGCCGGAGACCTCGCGGCCCTTGGCGATCACGTTGACCGCCATGTCGCCGATCTGGAGGACGTCCTCGTCGGTCTCAGTGGGCAGACCGCACATGAAGTACAGCTTCACCTGGCGCCAGCCGTTGCCGTACGCGGTGGCGACGGTACGGATGAGGTCCTCTTCCGAGACCATCTTGTTGATGACCTTGCGCATGCGCTCGGAGCCGCCCTCGGGGGCGAAGGTGAGGCCGGAACGACGGCCGTTGCGGGTCAGCTCGTTGGCCAGGTCCACGTTGAACGCGTCGACGCGGGTGGAGGGCAGCGAGAGGCCGATCTTGTCCTCGGTGTACCGGTCGGCGAGGCCCTTGGCGATCTCGCCGATCTCGGTGTGGTCCGCGGAGGAAAGCGAGAGCAGGCCGACCTCTTCGAAGCCGGTCGCCTTGAGGCCCTGCTCGACCATCTCGCCGATGCCGGTGATGCTTCGCTCCCGCACGGGGCGCGTGATCATGCCGGCCTGGCAGAAACGGCAGCCCCGGGTGCAGCCGCGGAAGATCTCGACGGACATCCGCTCGTGAACGGTCTCGGCGAGGGGCACGAGGGGCTGCTTCGGGTACGGCCACTCGTCGAGGTCCATCACGGTGTGCTTGGACACCCGCCACGGCACGCCCGACTTGTTGGGTACGACACGGCCGATGCGCCCGTCCGGAAGGTACTCGACGTCGTAGAAGCCCGGGACGTAAACACCACCGGTCTTCGCGAGGCGGAAGAGCACCTCTTCGCGGCCGCCGGGGCGGCCCTCGGCCTTCCAGGCACGGATGATCTCGGTGATCTCCAGGACGGCCTGCTCGCCGTCGCCGATGACCGCGCAGTCGATGAACTCCGCGATCGGCTCCGGGTTGAACGCGGCGTGACCTCCGGCCAGCACGATCGGGTCGTCGACGGTGCGGTCCTTGGCGTCCAGCGGAATGCCCGCGAGATCCAGGGCAGTGAGCATATTGGTGTAGCCGAGTTCGGTGGAGAAGCTCAGCCCGAAGACGTCGAACGCCTTGACCGGGCGGTGGCTGTCCACGGTGAACTGCGGGACCTTGTGCTCGCGCATCAGCTCTTCGAGGTCCGGCCACACGCTGTAGGTGCGCTCGGCGAGGACGCCCTGGCGCTCGTTGAGCACCTCGTACAGGATCATGACGCCCTGGTTGGGGAGTCCAACTTCGTATGCGTCCGGGTACATCAGCGCCCAGCGGACGTCGCATTCGTCCCACGGCTTGACGGTGGAGTTCAGCTCACCGCCGACGTACTGGATGGGCTTCTGCACATGCGGGAGCAGAGCTTCGAGCTGTGGGAAGACCGAATCGACAGACATCGCGAACTTTCGAGAGCCGGCAAGGGTGACCATCAAGCGTACCCCGGTGCTCAGCCCTCCAGCGCCGCCCGCAACCGTGGCCGCGACGCCCGCTTCCACACCTCGGGCAGCTCCCGTTCCCCGGCGGCGGCACTCGCCTCCTCCCGCCCGTACAGCAGTCCCCAGGTGAATGCCGACTCCCCCGCCGCGTGTGCCTGGACGGCCAGATTACGCAGGGCGTCGCGGGCCACCACGCTGTCCTGGTGGTCGCCGAGGAGGGTCTGCAGGGCCTTCATCCGTTTGGCGAACCGCTTGGCCGGCTTCCCGAGCACGGGGCGGGCCGCCTCCGCCGCGTATCGGGCGCGCTTGGCGGCCTTGCGGGCGTCGTGCAGCGCGAGGTCCCGGTCGTGGCCGGGCGGCAGCTCCAGGGCATGGCCGACGCGGGTCGCCAGGCGCTCGTACTCCTTAAGTACGGCTCGGGACAGTTCCTGCTCGGGTGCGCGGGACGCGGCGGGCAGCAGCGGCGGGGCGGCGAGCAGGGCGTCCAGCCTCTCCAGGAGCACCAGATACCGCTTCCCGTCGAGTACGCCGACGGTCCGGCGCCGTGAGCCGCCCCGGCGGGCCGCCGACCAGATCCGGAGCCGGCCCCGGACGGGGCCGAGGATCAGGGTGCCGGGCAGGGCGTCGAGGCGGGCGCGCAGACGGGCGTCGAGGACTTCCTGGTCGCGGTCGATACCGAGCTCGGCGGCCAGCCACTTCAGCTCTCCGCCGATCGGGTCGGTGACGCCGCGGTCGAGGATCCTCCGGTACGTCCGCATCGCGCTGCGCAGTCTGCGGGTGGCGACCCGCATCTGGTGCACGGAGTCGGGGAGGTCGCGGCGTACGGCGGGGTCGAGGGCGACGATCGCCTCGTTCTGGTGGCGGATGTATGCGAGGACGTGGTCGCCCGCGGTGAGCTCCCCGGCCTTTTCGTCCGCGCCGTTGTCCCGCTTGAGCTCCGGCGCGGTCTCGGCGAGCGCCCTGGCCAGCTTGGACGGCGATGCGGACGGTCGGACACCGGCCTTGCGCAGCGGGCGTTCGACGGCGTCGAGGAAGGCGGGGTCGCCGTCGTCGGCGAGTTCGACCTCGATCTCGGTCCAGGCGGCCGTGGCGCTGCCGCCCGTCAGTCGTTCGGCCCGCACGGTGTCGTTGCTGACCTCGGCGAGCAGCGCGCCCTCGGCATCGAGCAGATGGTGGACGTCTCGGGCGGTGCGCAGCCGTACGACGGGGACCAGTTCGCTCCTGCGGACCCGGGAGCGGAGCAGGCCGGCGAGGGAGCGCGGCAGGGTGTCGGAGAGCGGTTCCTGGAACTCGTCCCGAATGCCGGAGGCGACCGGGAATTTGAGGTGCCAGCCTGCGTCGCTCCCGCCGGTGCGACGGCGCAGGGTGAGGGAGCCTGCTGCGAGCCGGAGGTCCTCGGTGTCGTAGTAGACGGCGTCCAGTTCGGTGACGCCCCGGTGAGCGACGGCCGAGACCCCGGCCACCCGGCTCAGGTCGGGGAGCCGGGTTTCCGCGGTGGCTTCGTACTTCCGCTCGATCTCACGCTTGGAGTCCGCCATGACCCGAATCTAGCCGTATTGCACGCGGATGGGCAGTGCTCTCGTCCCAGCTCAGGCACTTATCGGCCGCTGCACCCTGATCGACTGGAGCAGGCCGACGGCCACCCAGACGGCGAACATCGAGGACCCTCCGTATGAGACGAAGGGCAGCGGAAGCCCTGCGACCGGCATGATGCCGAGCGTCATCCCGATGTTCTCGAACGACTGGAAGGCGAACCAGGCGATGATTCCGGCGGCGACGATCGTGCCGTACAGCTCGGTCGTCTCGCGGGCGATCCGGCAGGCGCGCCACAGGACGACGCCGAGCAGGACGAGGATCAGCCCGGCACCCAGGAAGCCGAGCTCCTCGCCGGCGACGGTGAAGACGAAGTCGGTCTGCTGCTCGGGGACGAACTGACCGGTGGTCTGGCTGCCCTGGAAGAGGCCGGTTCCGGTGAGGCCGCCGGAGCCGATCGCGATGCGTGCCTGGTTGGTGTTGTAGCCGACACCCGCCGGGTCGAGCGCGGGGTTGGCGAAGGCGGCGAATCGGGCGATCTGGTAGTCGTCGAGCAGGCCGAGCTGCCAGACGGCGACGGCGCCGGCCGTGCCCGAGCCGAGGAGGCCGAAGACCCAGCGGTTCGAAGCGCCGGAGGCGAGGAGCACACCGAGCACGATGACGGCCATGACCATCACGGAGCCGAGGTCCGGCATTCCCATGACGATGGCCATCGGAATGGCCGCGAGGCCGAGTGCCTTGGCGACGGTCCAGTGGTCGGGGTGGAGCTGGTCGCCCGCGTCGACGCGCGCGGCGAGCAGCATCGCCATGATCAGGATGATGGTGATTTTGGTGAACTCGGACGGCTGGAGGGAGAAGCCGCCGCCGATGATGATCCAGGCGTGCGCGCCGTTGACGGTGGCGCCGAGCGGGGTGAGGACGGCCAGCACGAGGATCACCGAGAGGCCGTAGAGGATCGGGACGGCGCCGCGCAGGGTGCGGTGGCCGAGCCAGATCGTGCCGACCATGAGAGCGAAGCCGATGCCGGTGTTGAGGGCGTGCCGGATGAAGAAGTAGTACGGGTCGCCGTGCGTGAGCGAGTCGCGGTTCCGGGTCGCCGAGTAGACCAGCAGCGAGCCGATGAAGGAGAGCGCGATCGCGGACCCGAGCAGCGGCCAGTCGAGTTTGCGTACGAGGGAGTCGCGGGCGATGAGTTTGCCCCAGGCGGAGCGCTCGGGGGCGTAGCTCGAGACGGAGAAGCCGGCCATCAGTCGCGCCTCCCGAGCACTGCCGCGAGGGTCTGCTCCTCAGGGACCTTCTGCGAGTTCGGGTCGTACGGCTTGATCTGCGGAGAGTCGATCGAGCCGTCGTGCTGGATCTTCGGCAGGGACTTCTGTGGGGTGGGCAGCAGCGCCTTCTTGAGGTCCTGCTTGCCGGAGTCGTCGAGTCCGTAGAGCGCGTCGTAGATGTTGCGCACGGCGGGCCCGGAGGCGCCGGAGCCCGTACCACCCTGGGAGATCGTCATGACGATCGAGTAGTCCTTGGTGTACGTGGCGAACCACGAGGTCGTCTGCTTGCCGTAGACCTCGGCCGTACCCGTCTTGGCGTGCATCGGGATCTTGTCCTGCGGCCAGCCACCGAATCGCCAGGCGGCGGAGCCACGGGTCGCGACTCCCGCGAGGGCCTCGTCGATCTCGTTGCGGGTCTTGCGCGTGAAGGGCAGCTTGCCGTGCGACTCGGGCTTGATCTCCTCGACGCTCTTGCCGTCGCCGCTGACGATCGCCTTGCCGACGGTGGGGTTGTAGAGCGTGCCGCCGTTGGAGATCGCGGCGTAGATGGTCGCCATCTGGATCGGGGTGACGAGGGTGTCGCCCTGGCCGATCGAGTAGTTGACGGAGTCACCGGCGCGCATCCTGTCGCCTTCGAGGCAGTTCTCGTACGCGATCTTCTCGACGTACGTGCCGTCCTTCTTGCCCTGCTTGCACCAGGCGTTTTTGTTCGCCTTGTAGAAGTCCTGCTTCCACTTGCGGTCGGGGATGCGGCCGGTCACCTCGTTGGGGAGGTCGATGCCGGTCTCCTTGCCGAGGCCGAACTGGTGGGCGGTCTTGTAGAACCAGTCCTTGGGGTGCTTCTTCGGGTTGATGCCGCCGTCCTTCAGCCACTCCTTGTGCGCGATGCCGTAGTAGACGGTGTCGCAGGACACTTCGAGCGCCCTGCCGATGGTGATGGAGCCGTAGCTCTGGGACTCGAAGTTCTTGAAGGTCTGCCCGCCGACGTTGTACGAGCTGGGGCAGGGGTAGTTGCCGTCGAAGGGGTATCCGGCGTTGACCGCGGCGGTCGAGGAGACGACCTTGAAGATCGAGCCGGGGGCGGCCTGGCCCTGGATGGCCCGGTTCAGCAGCGGGAAGTTGGACTTCTTGCCGGTGAGCTCGGCGTATTCCTTGGCCGAGATGCCGCCGACCCAGGCGTTGGGGTCGTAGTTCGGCAGGGAGGCCATCGCGACGACCCTTCCGGTCTTGGCCTCCATGACGACGACGGCACCGGAGTCGGCCTTGTAGTTCTCGCCGGTGTTCTTGTCGAACGCCTGACGGGCCGTCTTCATGGCCTCGTTGAGCTCGTACTCGGCGACGGCCTGGACCCGTGCGTCTATGGACGTGACGACGCTTGACCCGGGCTCCGCCTCGTCGTTCTTCGCCTGGCCGATGACCCGGCCGAGGTTGTCGACCTCATAGCGGGTGACGCCGGCCTTGCCGCGTAGTTCCTTGTCGTAGGTGCGCTCCAGGCCGGAGCGGCCGACCTGGTCGGAGCGCAGGTACGGCGAGTCGGTGTCCTGGGCCTTGGTGATCTCTTCGTCGGTGACGGGCGAGAGATAGCCGAGGACCTGGGCGGTGTTGGCCTTGCCGGGCGCGGGGTAGCGGCGTACGGCGGTCGGCTCGGCGGTGATCCCGGGGAAGTCCTCGGCGCGTTCGCGGATCGTCAGGGCCTGCTGGGTGGTGGCCTCGTCCGTGACCGGGATCGGCTGGTACGGCGAACCGTTCCAGCAGGGCTGCGGGGTCTTCGCGTCGCAGAGCCGGACCTTGTCGAAGACCTCCTTGGGCTTCATGCCGAGGACATCGGCGAGCCGGGTCAGGACGCCCTTGCCGTCGTCCTCCATCTTCATCAGCTCGGTGCGGCTGACGGAGACGACCAGGCGGGTCTCGTTGTCGGCGAGAGGCACGCCGCGCGCATCGAGGATGGAACCGCGGACGGCGGGCTGGACGACCTGCTGGACGTGGTTGTTCCTCGCCTCGTCGCTGTACTCCTGGCCGTTGCGGATCTGGAGATACCAGAGGCGCCCGCCAAGGGTGAGCAGCAGGGAGAAGACGAGGACCTGAATGACGACGAGACGGATCTGGACCCGTTGGGTCCGGCCGGTCTCGGGGATATTGCTCACAGGACGCCCCCGGTGGTGGCCGGGCCGGGGGTACGGGGGGTGTCCCCGCTGTGGTGCGGCTTCACAGTCGCTTGACTCCCTTGATCCGTCCGGCGCGTGCCGCTCGGCTGCGGGCGACCTTGACGCGCAGTCCGGCGCGCTGGCTGCCGATCCGCAGTCCGGTGCCGGATGTCAGCCAGCCAGCGGCGACGTCGCCGCCACCGGAGGAGTCGGCTAGCGGATCGCTCACCGTGCGTCTGGCGATCGCCATGACCAGGGGCACGACGAACGGCGCGAGCAGCAGGTCATAGACGGCGGCGGTGAACAGCAGGCTGCCGAGGCCCACATGACGGGCCGCCGTGTCCCCGACGAGCGCGCCGACGAGCGCGTACAGCAGCGTCGAGCCGATCGCCGCGGCGACGACCGCGACCATCGGGACGGAGGCCGACTTGAGCGGCCCGGTCTCCGGCTTGGCCAGTCCGGCGAGGTAGCCGATGAGACAGAGGACCAGCGCGTAGCGTCCGGCGGCGTGGTCTGCGGGCGGTGCCAGGTCTGCGAGGAGTCCCGCGCCGAAGCCGACCAGGGCGCCGCTGACATGCCCGTACACGAAGGCGAGTCCGAGGACGACGAGGAGCAGCAGGTCGGGCACGGCTCCGGGGAGCTGGAGGCGGGCGAGCACGGTGACCTGGACGACGAGGGCGACCACGACCAGGACGATGGAGAGCAGAGTCTGGTTCAAGCGCATGGGGATCACCGCTGCCTCTACTCGTCTGCCGCGTTGTCGGCGCTCGGTGTGGCACCCGGACTGCCGCCCGGGTTCGGGCTTCCGCTGGGGTCCGGGCTCTCGTTGATGTTCCCGACGACATTGCCGTCAGTGTCGACGATGTCGCCGTTGGGCGAGATCGTGACGGTGACGGTCGGGGTGGGCTTGGGCTTGGCGGGCTTGGCGGGCGCCTGCGGCAGGACCATGTCGCGGGGGTCCTCGCGCGGGGCCTGGACGACGATGCCGACGATGTCGAGCTTGGTGAACCCGACGTACGGGCGGACATAGACGGTGCGGGTCAGGCCGCCGCCGGACGGGTCGACGCCGACGACCTCGCCGATCGGGACGCCGGGCACGAACGGCTTGTTCTTGCTGGAGCCGAAGGTGACAAGCCGGTCGCCCTTCTTCACCTTGGCCTTGCCGTTGAGGAACTGGACGGCCAGGGGCTGGGAGCCCCGGCCGGTGGCGAAGCCCAGTTCGTCGGTCTTCTCCATACGGGTGCCGACGGTGAAGTCGGGGTCGTTGGCCAGCAGCACCGTGGCGGTGTCCGGGCCGACGGTGGTGACTCGGCCAACGAGACCGTCGCCGTTGATGACGGTCATGTCGCGCTTGATACCGTCATTGGAGCCCGCGTCGATCGTGACCGTCCAGGAGAAGCCCTGGGCCGCTCCTATGGCGATGACCTCGGCGGCCTTGATGCCGTACTGTCCGGCGGCCGACTTCTTCAGCATCCGGTCCAGCTCACGGACCCGGCTGCGGTTCTGTTCGTCGCTGCCGAGCTTCATCTTGAGCGCGGTGTTCTGCCGCTCCAGCTCGGCGATCCGGTTGTGCCGTGTGCCGGCGTCGCGTACCGCCCCTATGGCGTTGCCCACCGGCTCGACGGCTGCCGCGACGCCGTTCTCAACCGGCCCGAAGACCGTGGCGGCGGCCCGCCGGGCGCCGTCCACCGGTGACTCCTCGCCGCCGCGGATGTCCACCGTGATTAACGCGAATGCGATGGCGATCAGCAGCACCAGGAGCAGCCGGCTCTCTCGTGTGTCCCTCACGTGCGGCGGCCGTGCCTTCCTCGTCGGAATGTTCGTGCCTGTATATCAACGATCGGCCGTACGAAGCGGCAGTGGTCCGCACAGCAGACTGATGTGTTGTTTATCTGTGGGCCGGGCGGTGTCGTCTACCTGCGGGGCTGGGCGTCCAGCACCTGCTGGAGCGCCTCGAACTCCTCGACGCACTTGCCGGACCCGAGCGCCACCGAGTCCAGCGGGTCCTCGGCGATGTGGATCGGCATGCCGGTCTCGCGGCGCAGCCGCTCGTCCAGTCCGCGCAGCAGCGCGCCGCCGCCGGTGAGGACGATGCCGCGGTCCATGACGTCGCCGGAGAGCTCCGGCGGGCACTTGTCGAGCGTGGTCTTCACCGCGTCGACGATCGCGTTGACCGGCTCCTCGATGGCCTTGCGGACCTCGTCGGCCGAGACGACCACGGTCTTGGGCAGCCCGGAGACCAGGTCGCGGCCACGGATCTCGGTGTGCTCGTCCTTTTCCAGGTCGTCCGCCGAACCGATCGTGAGCTTGATCTGTTCGGCGGTCCGCTCACCGAGGAGGAGCGAGTACTCCTTCTTGATGTGCTGGATGATCGCGTTGTCCAGCTCGTCGCCGGCGGTCCGGATCGACTGAGCAGTGACGATTCCGCCGAGCGAGATGACCGCGACCTCGGTGGTGCCGCCGCCGATGTCGACCACCATGTTGCCGGTGGCCTCGTGGACCGGCAGCCCTGAGCCGATGGCCGCCGCCATGGGCTCCTCGATGATGTGCACCTGGCGTGCACCGGCCTGCGTCGACGCCTCGATGACGGCGCGTCGCTCGACTCCGGTGATGCCGGAGGGAACGCAGACGACGACCCGCGGGCGGGCCAGGTAGCGGCGCTTGTGGATCTTCAGGATGAAGTAGCGGAGCATCCGCTCGGTGATCTCGAAGTCGGCGATCACGCCATCCTTCAGGGGCCGTACGGCAACGATGTTGCCCGGTGTACGCCCGATCATCTTCTTGGCCTCGGAGCCGACCGCCAGGATGCCGCCGGTGTTGGTGTTGATGGCCACGACGGACGGCTCGTTCAGAACGATGCCGCGCCCCCTGACGTACACCAGCGTGTTGGCAGTCCCGAGGTCGATAGCCATGTCACGGCCGATGAACGACATTTAGTTCCCCTTGTTCCCCATGAGGATGCGTCGGGCCTTCCAAGAAAGCGTTGATGGCTTGTTCTGGTCGGCGAGGTGAGCGCTGCGGGCGTGGAAGATTCCATCGTAATGCCGTGTGCACGGACACCGCGCGAGGGTCCTTCGCCTTTGGGCGGAACGGGTGGCCGTTCCACTCATGGTGACGTTACGTCGGAGTGATGCCTTCCCGCGATCCGGGACCCTATGCCGAAGGGCGACCGAATTAATTCGGTCGCCCCAGGTCATGAGCGCTGTTCGGCTGACCGGGAGTCAGGAAAGGCCCGGGAAGAAAAGCTTCAGTTCCCGCTCTGCGGACTCCTCGGAGTCCGAGGCGTGGATGAGGTTTTCCCGGGTGATTGTGCCGAAGTCACCACGGATGGAGCCGGGCGCGGCTGCGATCGGGTCGGTGGGGCCGGCGAGTGTACGGATGCCCTCGATGACCCGCTCGCCCTCGGCGACCAGCGCCACGATCGGACCCGACTGCATGAACTCGACAAGCGGCTCGTAGAAGGGGCGGCCGACGTGCTCGGCGTAGTGCTGCTCCAGCGTGGCGCGGTCGAGGGTGCGCAGCTCCAGCGCGGTGATCCGCCAGCCGGCCTTGCGCTCGATCCGCCCGACGATCTCGCCGACGAGTCCGCGCCGGACGGCGTCGGGCTTGAGGAGAACGAGGGTGCGCTGGGTCATGGTGTGCGGCTCCTTGCAAGCATGCGGTGCGGTGAAGCGAGGCTACAGGGAAACGGGGACGGGCCTGCGGCCGGGTTCGGCCACGGGGTGCTGGATCAGCCACCGGCCGGGGACTCGGACGCCTCCTGCGCGGCCGCCCAGCGGGCCTTCACCTCGTCGATCTTGCGGCCGTAGTGCACCGAGGCCCACCACAGGGCGCCGAAGACCACGCCGAGAATGAACATCGTCGGGACGACGAAGCCACTGAGCACCAGGGCGACCTGCAGCGCCCAGCCGAGCTGTATCCCGCCGGGGCGGGTGATCATCCCGCAGAGCAGCACGGACAGCAGCATGCCGATGCCGCAGACCGTCCAGACCGCGGTGTACGTCAGGTCGTCGGACTTCATCGCGACGAGTCCGGCGAAGCCGATCACGAAGAACTCGCCGATCAGTGTCGCTGCACAGAGCGTACGCACAGTGTCAGTGCCTTCCCAGAAGCAGCCGGGCCTCGCCGACCGTGATTACGGAACCGGTCACCAGGACGCCTGCGCCCGCATACTCGTCCTCCTCCTCGGCGAGGGTGATCGCCGCCTCCAGCGCGTCGTCGAGGCGCGGTTCGACCTGTACACGGTCGTTGCCGAAAACCTCGACCGCGACGGCTGCCAGTTCATCGGCGTCCATCGCGCGGCCGGTTGAGTTCTGAGTGATGACGACCTCGGCGAAGATCGGCTCGAAGGCTTCGAGGAGCCCCTTGACGTCCTTGTCGCCGCTGGCGCCGACCACACCGATCAGCCGGGAGAAGCCGAACGCCTCGGAGAGCCCGTCGGCGGTGGCACGGGCGCCCGCCGGGTTGTGGGCCGCGTCCAGGACGACGGTCGGGCTGCTGCGGACCACTTCGAGACGGCCCGGCGAGACAACCGAGGCGAAGGCCTGGCGGACCGTGTCGATATCAAGTGCGCCGGGTTGCTCGGCGCCGATCCCGAAGAACGCCTCCACGGCACAGAGGGCCACCGCCGCGTTGTGCGCCTGGTGGGCGCCGTACAGCGGGAGAAAGATCTCCTCGTACTCGCCGCCGAGGCCGCGCAGCGTCAGCAGCTGGCCGCCGACAGCGATCTCGCGGGAGACGACACCGAACTCCATGCCCTCGCGGGCGACGGTGGCATCGACCTCGACGGCCTTCTTCAGCATGGCCTGCGCGGCGTCGACGGGCTGCTGCGCCAGGATGACCGTGGCACCTTGCTTGATGATCCCGGCCTTCTCACCGGCGATCTCGGCGGGCGTGGTACCGAGCCGGTCGGTGTGGTCCAGCGAGATGGGAGTGACGACGGCGACCGAGGAGTCGATGACGTTCGTCGCGTCCCAGCTGCCGCCCATGCCGACCTCCACGACGGCGACGTCGACCGGCGCGTCGGCGAAGGCCGCGTACGCCATGCCCGTCAGCACCTCGAAGAAGGAGAGCCGGTACGGCTGCTGGGTGTCGACCATCTCCACATACGGCTTGATGTCCTGGTATGCCTCGATGAACCTTTCGGGGTCCATCGGGGAGCCGTCCAGGCTGATCCGCTCGGTGATCGACTGGACGTGCGGCGAGGTGTAGCGGCCGGTGCGCAGGTCGAAGGCGCCGAGCAGCGCCTCGATCATGCGGGCCGTGCTCGTCTTGCCGTTGGTCCCGGTGATGTGGATCGAGGGGTACGCGCGCTGTGGCTCGCCGAGCACATCCATCAGCGCGGCGATGCGCGCGACGGAAGGCTCCAGCTTGGTCTCGCCCCAGCGTCCGGCGAGCTCCTGCTCCACCGCGCGCAGCGCCTTGTCCACCTCGGGGTCGGCGGGGCGGGCGGGGACGTTCTGGCCCTGCGGCGGTCCCGAGCGAGTGCGCAGCGTACGGCTGCCGGCCTCGATCACCGCCAGGTCGGGGTCGCGCTGGGTCGCTTCGTCGACGATCTCCGCGAAGGTGTCGTCGGGATCGTAGGCGTCGTGCCGGTCGGAAGGGCGGGGCTCACTCACGGGGCCAGTCTACGGATGGGCACGGACATCGCGCGCAGCGCCCGGTGCCGCCGGCGTCCTGACCGTGCGCGGGATGAGCGAAGCCCTCGTGCTCCCGGCGCCGGGAGCACGAGGGCTTCGCTTCGGGGGCCGACCGGCACCTGGGAGGCGGCTTCGCAGTGCTGGGCACGCACGTCTGCCGGTCGGTCTCAAGCGGGTGATCAGCCCTGCGGCAGGTTCGCCAGCTGGTTGGTGATCCGCTCGATGTCCGCCTCCGCCTTGGCCAGCCGGCCACGGATCTTGTCGACCACGTTGTCCGGGGCCTTGCCGAGGAACGCCTCGTTGGAGAGCTTGCCGCCCGCCTGGGCCTTCTCCTTCTCGGCAGCGCCCAGGTCCTTCGTCAGGCGCTTGCGCTCGGCCTCGACGTCGATCGTGCCGGACAGGTCCAGGGCGACCGTGGTCCCCGCGACCGGCAGCGACGCGGTCGCGTGGAAGCTGTCCCCGGCGGGCTGCAGGCGCAGCAGCTGGCGGATGGCCGCCTCGTGCGGGGCTAGCGCCGTGCCGGTCAGGGTGAGCTCGGCCGGGACCTTCTGGCCGGGCTGCAGGCCCTGGTCGGAGCGGAACCTGCGGACCTCGGTGACGACCTGCTGGACGAGCTCGATCTCCTTCTCGGCCGCGTCGTCGCGGAAACCGGAGTCGGTCGGCCAGTCGGCAATGACGACGGACTCCCGGCCGGTGAGCGCGGTCCAGAGCGTCTCCGTGACGAACGGGACGACCGGGTGCAGCAGCCGCAGCATCACGTCGAGAACCTCACCGAGGACCCGGCTCGAGACCTCGGCCGGCTTGCCGCCCGCGAAGAACGTGGTCTTGGACAGTTCGACGTACCAGTCGAAGACCTCGTCCCAGGCGAAGTGCCGCAGTGCCTCGCTGAGCTTGGAGAACTGGAAGTCGTCGTAGTAGGCGTCGACTTCCGCAACGGTCTTGTTGAGCCGGGACAGGATCCATCGGTCGGTCACGGACATCTCGTCGGCGGACGGCAGTTCGCCCTCGATCGTGGCGCCGTTCATCAGGGCGAAGCGGGTGGCGTTCCAGATCTTGTTGGCGAACTTGGCGGAACCCTGGACCCACTCCTCGCCGATCGGGACGTCGGTGCCCGGGTTGGCACCGCGCGCCAAGGTGAAGCGCAGCGCGTCGGAGCCGTACTTGTCCATCCAGTCCAGCGGGTTGACGACATTGCCGAACGACTTCGACATCTTCTTGCCGAACTCGTCACGGACCATGCCGTGCAGAACGACGGTCTTGAAGGGCGGGACGCCGTCGTTGACGTAGAGGCCGAACATCATCATCCGGGCGACCCAGAAGAAGAGGATGTCGTAGCCGGTGACGAGGACGGAGTTCGGGTAGAACTTCGCGAGGCTGTCGGTCTGCGCCGGCCAGCCGAGCGTGGAGAACGGCCAGAGGCCGGAGGAGAACCAGGTGTCCAGGACATCGCTGTCCTGTGTCCAGCCTTCGCCCGTGGGGACCTCGTCGTCCGGTCCGACGCAGACGACCTCGCCGTTCGGGCCGTACCAGACGGGGATGCGGTGGCCCCACCAGAGCTGGCGCGAGATCGTCCAGTCGTGGAGGTTGTCGACCCAGTCGAAGTACCGCTTCTCCATCTCCTGCGGGTGGATCTTGACGCCGCCGTCGCGGACGGCGTCACCGGCCGCCTTGGCGAGAGGGGCGACCTTGACCCACCACTGGAGGGACAGACGCGGCTCGATGGTGGTCTTGCAGCGCGAGCAGTGGCCGACGGAGTGGAAGTAGGGACGCTTCTCGGCGACGATCCGGCCCTCGGCGCGCAGCGCACCGACGATGGCGGACCTGGCCTCCAGGCGGTCGAGTCCCTCGAACGGGCCGGGGACGGTGATGACGGCGCGCTCGTCCATGACCGTGAGGAACGGCAGGTCGTGGCGCTTGCCGATCTCGAAGTCGTTCGGGTCGTGGGCGGGCGTGACCTTGACGGCGCCGGTGCCGAACTCAGGGTCGACGTGGTGGTCGGCGACGACGGGGATCGTGCGGTCGGTCAGCGGCAGCTTGATCCGCCTGCCGACCAGGTGCTTGTATCGCTCGTCGTCGGGGTGGACGGCGACCGCGGTGTCACCGAGCATCGTCTCGGCGCGGGTCGTGGCGACGACGATGGTGTCGTCGCCCTCCCCGTACGTCATGGAGACGAGCTCGCCGTCGTCGTCCTGGTACTCGACCTCGATGTCCGAGATCGCGGTCAGACAGCGCGGGCACCAGTTGATGATGCGCTCGGCGCGGTAGATCAGTCCGTCGTCGTACATCCTCTTGAAGACGGTCTGAACGGCGGTGGACAGGCCATCGTCCATGGTGAAGCGCTCACGGGACCAGGCAACGCCCTCGCCGAGCCTGCGCATCTGGCCGGAGATCTGGCCGCCGGACTCGTTCTTCCACTTCCAGACGCGCTCGACGAACGCCTCGCGTCCCAGGTCGTGGCGGGACTTGCCCTCCTTGCCGAGCTCGCGCTCGACGACGTTCTGGGTGGCGATGCCGGCGTGGTCCATGCCGGGCTGGTACAGCGCCTCGAAGCCCTGCATGCGCTTGCGGCGGACGAGGGCGTCGATCAGCGTGTGTTCGAAGGCGTGCCCCAGGTGCAGGCTGCCCGTGACGTTCGGCGGCGGGATGACGATGGAGTACGGCGGCTTCTCGCTGTGCTCGTCGGCTTCAAAGTAACCCCGCTCTACCCAGCGCTCATACAGCTTCCCCTCTACCTCGGCCGGTGCGTACTGGGTCGGCAGTTCGGGGTTGCTGGCTGGCGTCTGCTGAGTGTTCTCGGTCACGGGGGACAGTTTAGGGCCGTCACAGTCGTGCACCGAAACCGGTTTACTGAGTAACGGTGTGGCTCCCGATGGTCCACGCCTGGGGGCCTTCCGCCAGGATGTTCGGAACGCGTAAGCATGATGAACAAGGGACACCGCAGATGAGCTACAACCAGCCGGGCCCGTACGGCGGCCAGCCTCCGCAGGGCCAACCCGGACCGTACAGCGGCCAGCCACCCCAGGGCCAACCCGGACCGTACGGCGGCCAGCCACCCCAGGGCCAGCCCGGTTACGGGTACCCCCAGCAGGCCCCCCAGGGTGTCCCGCCGCAGCAGCCTCAGCCGGGCTACGGCTACCCGCAGGCCCAGCAGCCGGGCCCGTACGGCCAGCAGCCGCCCACGCCCCCATACGGCGGCCAGGCCCCGTACGGCACGATGCCGATGCCCCCGGTCGAGCCGAAGAAGAAGACCGGCCTGATCATCGGCAGCGCGGTCGTGGCGCTGACGGTCATCGCGGGTGGGGTGTACTTCCTGACGTCGGACGGAGGCAGCGACACGCTCAGCGACGACGGGCCGCACAAGCTGACCACGCCGACGAAGGTGCTGGGCGAGTACAAACGCTTCGGCGGTGACAACTCGGGCGCGAAGCAGGACAGTAAGGCCACGAAGGAACTGACGGCCAGCGGCATCGAGAACGGCAAGACCGTCACCGGGATCTACTCGACCGCGGATCTCAGCAACTTCGACCCCAGCGACCCGAACTCCGTGCCCGACATCGCAACGGCGAAGGGCGTCACCTATTTCGGCGCGTACGGCAAGGTCGAGGACCCTGCCAAGGCCCTGGACAACTTCTTCGCCAAGTTGAAGGAGAGCACGTCCAAGGACTCAAAGAACGGCACCGCGCTGCTCGGCGAACCGGAACAGGTCTCTCCGCCCGGCTTCGAGAACGGCATCATGAAGTGCCAGGCCGCCAAGGGCAAGGACGCCAAGAGCGGCAAGCCGAAGACCGACTGGTTCTGCGCCTGGTCGGACTTCAGCACCATGGCGATGGTGTCCCCCGGCGACGTCACCAAGAACGTGGACAAGGACACCGCAGTCAAGATCACGACGGATCTCCGCAACGAGATCCGCGTCGAGGCCAATTAGCGCACACGGAACGGAAAAGGGGCGCCCGGCCAGGTGAACTGGCCGGGCGCCCCTTCCGTTTGCGTACCGCTACGCGGACTTCTCGTGCCGCCCGCCGTCGTTGTTCCCGATCGTCCGCGGCTCACGCGGGACCAGTGTCGGGTTCACGTTGTCGCGGACGACGTCCGCCGTGATGACGACGCGGGCGACGTCCTTGCGGGACGGCACCTCGTACATCACGGACTGGAGGACCTCTTCCATGATGGCCCGCAGGCCACGCGCACCGGTGCCGCGCAGGATCGCCTGGTCGGCGATGGCCTCCAGGGCCGGGCGGTCGAAGTCCAGCTCGACACCGTCGAGTTCGAACAGTCGTTGATACTGCTTCACCAGCGCGTTGCGCGGCTCGACGAGGATCTGCAGCAGCGCCTCACGGTCGAGGTTGTGGACCGAGGTGAGGACGGGCAGTCGGCCGATGAACTCCGGGATCATCCCGAACTTCACCAGGTCCTCCGGCATGACTTCCTGGAACTGGTCGCTCGCCTCGATCTCCCGCTTGGAGCGGATCGTCGCACCGAAGCCGATGCCCTTGGCACCCGCCCGCGACTCGATGATCTTCTCCAGACCGGAGAAGGCGCCGCCCACGATGAACAGCACGTTCGTCGTGTCGATCTGGATGAACTCCTGGTGCGGGTGCTTCCGGCCGCCCTGCGGCGGTACGGAGGCGGTGGTGCCCTCCAGGATCTTCAACAGGGCCTGCTGGACGCCCTCGCCGGAGACATCGCGGGTGATCGACGGGTTCTCGCTCTTGCGGGCGACCTTGTCGATCTCGTCGATGTAGATGATCCCGGTCTCGGCCTTCTTGACGTCGTAGTCCGCGGCCTGGATCAGCTTCAGCAGGATGTTCTCGACGTCTTCACCGACATAGCCGGCCTCCGTCAGCGCCGTCGCGTCGGCGATGGCGAACGGGACGTTGAGCATACGGGCCAGGGTCTGCGCGAGAAGCGTCTTGCCGGAGCCCGTGGGGCCCAGCAGCAGGATGTTGGACTTGGCCAGCTCGATGGCGTCGTCCCTGCCCTGCGCGCCGCCGTTCTCGCCGGCCTGGACCCGCTTGTAGTGGTTGTACACAGCGACCGAGAGGGCCTTCTTCGCGGGCTCCTGCCCGACGACGTACCCCTCGAGGAACTCGTAGATCTCGCGCGGCTTGGGGAGTTCCTCCCACCGCACCTCGGAGGTCTCCGCGAGTTCCTCCTCGATGATCTCATTGCAGAGATCGATGCACTCATCGCAGATGTACACACCGGGTCCCGCGATGAGCTTCTTCACCTGCTTCTGGCTCTTTCCGCAGAACGAGCACTTGAGCAGATCGCCGCCATCACCGATGCGTGCCACGAGGTGCTTCCCCTTCGCCTGGGAGCAGCTTGGTTCAGCAGCTCCTGGTGCCTCTATCCGACGGTACCTTGCCTTGCCCCCCGTTCGGGCCCCCCTTGGCATGGTTCACGCCGCCGATGCGGTGTGAATCGGCCGCGCCAAGGGGTGACGACGGACGACGTCAGACGGCCGCGGCCGCCTGCTTGCGGGTCGACACGATCTGGTCGACGAGACCGTAGGCGAGGGCTTCCTCGGCGGTCAGGATCTTGTCACGCTCGATGTCGTCGCGGATCTTCTCCAGCGGCGTGGTGGAGTGCTTGGCCAGCATCTCCTCCAGCTGGGTGCGCATCCGCAGGATCTCGTTGGCCGCGATCTCCAGGTCGGAGAGCTGCTCACGGCCGGTCTGCGAGGACGGCTGGTGGATCAGTACACGGGCGTTGGGCAGCGCCATCCGCTTGCCGGGCGTACCCGCGGCGAGCAGCACGGCCGCGGCGGAGGCCGCCTGGCCCATGCAGACCGTCTGGATGTCCGGCTTCACGAACTGCATCGTGTCGTAGATCGCGGTGAGCGCGGTGAACGAGCCGCCGGGGCTGTTGATGTAGATCGAGATGTCCCGGTCCGGGTCCATCGACTCCAGGCACAGCAACTGCGCCATGACGTCGTTGGCCGAGGCGTCGTCGATCTGCACGCCGAGGAAGATCACGCGCTCCTCGAAGAGCTTCGCGTACGGGTCGTATTCACGCACGCCCTGCGAGGTGCGCTCCACGAAGCGCGGCACGATGTAGCGGTTGTCCACCTGCGGGCCGGTGTAGAGGCCGCTCGCGGAGGCGCCGGGGAAGTTGTTCATGTGGGTGTTCACCATCCTGGTGGCGTTCTGTGGCTGGGTGTCTCGGCGTACGAGAGGTGCGCGGGGCGGTGGAGTCTGATCCGGCGGGTACCGGATCAGGCGCCGGTGCCGCCGCCGCCCGGAACGCCCGATGCGATCGTGATGATCTCGTCGATGAGGCCGTACTCCTTGGCCTCCTCCGCGGTGTACCAGCGGTCGCGGTCGCCGTCGCGGATGATCGTCTCGACCGTCTGGCCGGAGTGGTGGGCGGTGATCTCCGCCATCCGCTGCTTGGTGCGCAGCAGGTACTGGGCCTGGATCTTGATGTCCGAAGCCGTACCGCCGATGCCGGCCGAACCCTGGTGCATGAGGATGTCGGTGTTCGGGAGCGCGAAGCGCTTGCCCGCGGTGCCGCCGGTGAGCAGGAACTGGCCCATCGAGGCCGCCATGCCCATACCGATGGTGACCACGTCGTTCGGGATGTACTGCATGGTGTCGTAGACCGCCATGCCGGCCGTCACCGAACCGCCGGGGCTGTTGATGTAGAGGTAGATGTCCTTGTCCGGCTCTGCGGCAAGGAGAAGCAGCTGCGCCGTGATCTTGTTGGCGATCTCATCGTCCACCTGCTGACCGAGGAAGATGATGCGCTCGCCGAGCAGTCGGCTGTAGACCTGGTCACCGAGGCCTCCACCGAGGGACGGCTCTCCGGCGGCGTAGGGCATCAGATTCGTCACGTATCCACCTGCTCGTCTCTGACGGCTCCGGCCGTCTCAGCGTCTTCGTACCGGGTGGGCGGGGACTCCCCTGCCCTTCCTATTCATGGACCCTAACGCGCAGGTGGGACAACGCCATCCCGCTTCCCCAACTGTTCGCTGGGAGCGCAAGCTCCGCAGTCCGCACAAGGGTTGTGGGGCACCGTACGCCGGACGGTCGTAAGACGACGGGCTCCGAACGCACAGCGTCCGGAGCCCGTCGTACGGGTTCAGCCCGAGGCTCAGGCCTCGTTCTTCTCCTCGGTGGCCTCGGCGACGGCCTCGGCGGCCTCGACCGTCTCGATGGCCTCCTCCTCGTCGTCCTCCAGCTCGACGACCTCACCGTTGGTGTCGACGACCTTGGCGGCCTCGACGACCACGGCCAGCGCCTTGCCGCGGGCGACCTCGCCGACGAGCATCGGCACCTGGCCGCCCTCGACGACGGCCTGGGCGAACTGGTCGGGGCTCATGCCGGAGGAAGCAGCGCGCCGCATGAGGTGCTCGGTGAGCTCCTCCTGGTTGACGTTCAGCTTCTCCTTGTTGACGATCTCGTCCAGGATGAACTGGGTCTTGATGCCCTTGATCGCCTGCTCGGAGGTCTCGGCGTCGAACTCCTCGGCCGTCTTGCCCTGGATCTCCAGGTACTTGTCGAGGGTCAGCCCCATCTGACCGAGCTGGTGGTGCTCCAGGTTGTGCTTGCGGGTCTGGACCTCGTCCTCGAGCAGCTTCTCCGGGATCGGGACCTCGGCCAGCTTCAGCAGCTCGTCGAGGACGCGCTCCTGGGCCTGGGTGGCCTGGTCGTACTGCCTGGTGTTCTCGAGGCGCTTGCGGCTGTCCGTCTTCAGCTCGCCGAGGGTGTCGAACTCGCTCGCCATCTGGGCGAACTCGTCGTCCAGCTCGGGAAGCTCACGGGCGGCGACGGCGGTGACCTTGACGGTGACCTCGGCCTCCTTGCCCTCGGCCGAGCCGCCCTTCAGCTCGGAGGTGAAGGTGGCCTCGCCACCCGCCTCCAGGCCGGTGACGGCGGCGTCGATGCCGTCGAGGAGCTCACCGGAACCGATGGTGTACGAGACACCCTCGGCCACGCCGTCCTCCAGGACCTCGCCGTCGACCTTGGCCTGCAGGTCGATCGTCACGACGTCGCCCTCGGCGGCGGCGCGCTCGACCGGGTTGGTGGAGGCGAAGCGCTCACGGAGCTGCTCCACGGCCTTCTCGACGTCCTCGTCGCTGACCTCGAGGGCGTCGACGGTGACCTCGATGCCGGAGTAGTCCGGGATCTCGATCTCGGGGCGTACGTCAACCTCGGCGGTGAAGGCCAGCAGCTCGCCGTCCTTCAGCTCGGTGATGTCGACCTCGGGCTGACCGAGGACGTTGAGCTCACCCTCGTTGACAGCCTCGGTGTAGAACTTCGGGAGGGCGTCGTTGACAGCCTCCTCCAGCACCGCACCACGGCCGAACCGCTGGTCGATGACCCGGGCGGGGATCTTGCCCTTACGGAAGCCCTTCACCGTGACCTGCTGGTTGATCTTCTTGTACGCCGCGTCGAGGCTGTCCTTGAGCTCCTCGAAGGGCACCTCGACAGTGAGCCGAACCCGGGTCGGGTTCAGGGTCTCCACGGCGCTCTTCACGGTTCGGTCTCCTTGTGGCTGACTTCTTGGGGTTCTGCTCCGCCGCACGGGAGGCGGCTTCGCGGACCGAGCCCGGTAGATCAGACACACGGGCACGCAATTTGCATAGTAACGGCAAGCAGACGGACTCCCGCAATGCGCTCTTGCCGGTGGTCTGCGATCTTGCCGATGGTCGGGGTGGCCGGATTCGAACCGACGACCTTCCGCTCCCAAAGCGGACGCGCTACCAAGCTGCGCCACACCCCGTTGGTGCGACACGTAGGGTACATGCAGAAAGGCAGCGCATCTGCCGCATTACGCGGGCGCCACCGAACGCGACACCGGGTGACCGCAATCGGGTGTGCAGGCAGTGCCCGCGACCCGCTACGATGCTTCTCGTTGCCGCCGGTCCCCGGACCTGCGGTGCAGTTCCTGCGGGCGTAGCTCAATGGTAGAGCCCTAGTCTTCCAAACTAGCTACGCGGGTTCGATTCCCGTCGCCCGCTCCAACGCTTGGGCCCGGTCCGACGAATTTCTCGTCGGACCGGGCCTCTTGCGTTCTGCCCGCGTTCTGCCGGCGCCCGCGCACCGGTGCGCGGGCGCCGACGCAGCCGGATCAGAAGCTGATCTGGTTGATGGTCTCCGCTATCGAGTTCATGAACCTGTTGATCGACGGCGCAATGCCGGTCGATGCCAGGAAGAAGCCGAAGAGCACCGCGACGATCGTGGGTCCGGGCTTGAGGGAGCCATTTCGAATCAGGACAACCAGGATGATCGCCAACAGAAGCACCACAGACAGTGAAATGGCCACAACTGATCACACCCTTGGTCGGTCCGCCTTGCCGGCCCGGAGATGTGCGGCCGAGCACTCCTCCGTTCGGTCCATCGTGCCACCAACTTCCCTGTGGTCGCCGCCAAGTGACGGATCGAACAGACGGGATCGCGCCATCCTTGCGCCCCTGGTGCGCCTGGGGGCGCACGAGGGGTGGCGCAGGCTCCGCGCGCCTGCGCGTGCCCATGAATCCAATAATTGCAACGACTTGCGACGTGACGGTTTCCATATCGACACAGTTCATTCACATGCAATTCCAAGATTCGATTGCGAAGAAATTCACCTCCTTCAATCGTGCGGCGTTATGCCCCATTTAATAGGGATGAAGTCGGGCATAGTGGGCGGTTTTTAGCGGTTTCGCTTTTGGTTGAACGCGTACATGCAATATCCGCGATCGGCTTTACGGATTGCAATCTCGGCATCTAAGGTGCTTTAGATGTTCCACGCTCCGAAGGTATTTCAGAGGGCCCCGCTCCCATCAGCGACCCGGGAGTCGGAGCCCAGACGGACGATGACTGCCACCGCGTCACCCACCGTGCCGGTGGCGAACAAGCCTCCGGCCGCTGCTCCGGCAAAGCAGCGTGACGCCTACTTCGACAACGTCAAATATCTGGCCATCGTGCTCGTCGCGGTGGCGCACGCGTGGGAACCGGTGATGGACGACAGCCGGACCGTCCGTGCGCTGTACATGGTGGCGTACACCTTTCACATGCCGGCGTTCATCATCGTCTCGGGCTATTTCTCCCGCTCGTTCGACATGTCCGCCGCCAAGGTAAAACGCCTGGTCACCGGCGTCGTCGTGCCCTATGTGGTGTTCGAGACGGCGTATTCGCTGTTCAAGCGGTACGCGGACGACTCACCTGATCATCCGATCAGCCTGCTCGACCCCTGGTATCTCACCTGGTTCCTGGTCGCGCTGTTCATCTGGCGGATCACCACGCCGCTGTGGCAGACACTGCGCCATCCACTGCCCGTGGCGCTCGTCATAGCCATGCTCGCCTCTCTCTCCCCGACGATCAGCAACGATCTCGATCTCCAGCGTGTTCTGCAGTTCCTGCCGTTCTTCGTGCTGGGACTCCAGCTGAAACCCGAGCATTTCCAACTGGTCCGCCGGCGTGAGGTGCGGATGCTCGCGATCCCGCTGTTCGCCGGGGCCGTGCTGTTCGCGTACTGGGCGGCGCCGCGGATGCAGCTGGGCTGGTTCTACCGCAGCAACAGCGCGCAGGAGATGGGTGCCGCGTGGTGGGTCGGTGCCGTGATGACGCTGGCCATGTTCGGCTGCGCGGTGCTGCTCACCATCGGGTTCCTGGCCTGGGTGCCGCGCCGCCGCATGTGGTTCACCGCGCTCGGCGCCGGCACGATCTGCGGCTATCTGCTGCACGGATTCCTGATCAAGGGCGCCGAATACGCCGGGGTGTTCGACACCTACGAATGGCTCTTGACGCCCGGCGGCCGGGTCCTCGTCTCACTGGTCGCGGCCAGTGCGGTGACGCTGTTGTGTACGCCGCCGGTACGGAGGGTGCTGCGCCCGGTGACCGAGCCGGAGATGAACTGGGCGTTCCGGCAAGGCACGAACAAGACCTGATCCGATTCGATCAAGCCTTGTCCGAGTCGATCAGTCCTTCGTCGTGTTGGCTTGAATCGATTGCTCGACGGGCGATTCACCTGGGGTGAGCCTGAGTAGCACCCGTACCTGCGCATACTTCTCGGCCAATCGGGTACGGGTCGCCGGTTCCGGCACAGCGAGGCGGGCCGGGTCGGCGTTGTGAGCCAGGTCGGGCTCCTTGATCAGCAGGGCGCCCAGGGTGTCGAGGATGCACCGGGCGTACGAACCGAGGTCCTCGCCGTCACGTTTGGCGACGGCGAGGACCATGTCCTTGACCTGCTGAGGCAGCGCGGCGTCGGCCAGCCAGACATATGGTTCAGGATTTGCGCGACAACAGCAGCAGCGCCCGGTCGTCGTTGACATCCTTGGCGCAAGCCTCGATCAGATGCCAGGCCGCGCCCTCGAAACCGGTGGTGACATAGCGGTCGGCCTCACCGGTCAGCCGGTCGATGCCCTCTGCGATGTCGCGGTCGGACGCCTCCACCAGGCCGTCCGTGAACAGCATCAGCACGTCGCCGGGGGCCAGCGAGCCCTTCACCGCGTCGAACTGCGCCCCGTCGTACACCCCGAGCAGCGGGCCCTCCGCGGCCTTCTCCTCCCACTGGCCGCTGCCCGAGTGCAGCTGCATGGCCGGCGGGTGACCCGCCGAGAAGAGTTCGTAGTCGCCCGATTCGAGGTCCAGGACCAGATGGATCGAGGTGGCGAAACCCTCGTCCCAGTCCTGGCGCAGCAGATAGCCGTTGGCCGCCGTCAGGAAGGCGTGCGGGGGCAGCGAGCCGAGGAGGCCGCCGAAGGCTCCGGACAGCAGCAGGGCGCGGGAGCCCGCGTCCATGCCCTTGCCGGAGACATCGGTGAGTACGGCCTCCAGCGTCCGTCCGCCATTGGTACGGGCGGCGACGACGAAGTCGCCGGAGAAGGACTGTCCACCCGCCGGGCGCAGCGACATCTCGCGGTGCCAGCCCTGCGGCAGCCGGGGCAGTGCGCTCTGCACCCTGATGCGTTCGCGCAGGTCGAAGAGCATGGTGCCGCCGCGTCGCCACGGCACACCGACCCTGGCCCGGAACTGGGCGAGGACCAGACCGAAGAAGCCGCAGGCCGCGACCACCAGGACGATGCCGGGTGTCACCCGGGCCGGACCGTCCTCGTACGGGCCCAGTGCGAGCGACTCCACGATCAGGGCGGTGGCGGCGGTTGCGTACAGACCCAGCAGACTCGCGGGCCGCAGCAGCAGACCGCCCACGACGATCGGCAGGACGAGCGCGGCCGGTGAGCACCACACCGGGTTCAGCAGTGTGGCGCAGGTGATGGCCGGAATGGTCAGCAACAGACCGGCAAGCGCGATCCAGTCCGATCCGTCACCGCGGAAGTAGTCGACACCGGATTTGCGCAGCGCTATGCGTGCCCGGTGCGCCGATTTCCGCAATCGGGCCGGGTACGAGTCTGCTCCTGCGCGTCGGGCCATTGCGGGGACTTTATCTACCCGACCGCCTCCGATGCAGGGGGACCCCGTGACAATGCGTTCGAAATCGGGTCGACCGGCCGACGTGCCCCTGATAGGCATGGCCCATGACTACTGAGCTTCGCGTGCTGCGACCGTCCGAATGGAACGAATGGTTCGAGTGTCTGGAGCTCGCGTTCGGCGGTGTCGCAGAGCCCCCGGAGCAGCGCGAGTTGGACGAGCAGCTGACCGAGCACGAGCGGTCGATCGGAATCTGGGACGGCACCGATGTCGTCGCCACCGCCGGGGCGTTCAGCTTCAAGGTCGCCGTGCCGGGCGGGGCGCTGGTGCCTGCCGCCGGGGTCACGATGGTGAGTGTCGCGTCCACCCACCGCAGGCGCGGGCTGCTGACCTCGATGATGCGCCGACAGCTCGACGACGTCCGGGCACTGGGTGAGCCGATCGCCGTGCTGACGGCGTCGGAACCAGTGATCTACGGCCGGTTCGGATACGGCGCCGCCTCGCGCCAGATGTCCCTGACGATCGATACGGACCGGGTGCGGCTGACAGTGCCGAGGGGCACGGACGAGGTGCGCCTGCGCCATGCGAAGCCGGACGAGGCGATGGCCGCGTGCGAGGGCGTGTACGAGCAGTTGGTGGCAGGACGTCCCGGCACACCGGCCCACGGGCCCGGCTGGGAGCGAAAGCCCATGGTCGACCCGGTGAGTTCCCGGCAGGGCGGTTCGGCGCAGCAGTGCGTGCTGGCGGAGCGGGGTGGGGAGATCGTCGGCTATGTGACGTATCACATCAAGCCGCACTGGGAGCCGGCCGGCCCCAAGGGCACGGTCACTGTGAACGATCTTGCCGCGCTGGACCCGGCGGCGTACGGGGCGTTGTGGCGGTTCGTCTTCGAGATCGACCTGACGTCGACGATCGAGGCGCGGAACCGGCCGGTCGACGATGCGGTGCTGCATCTGGTGTCGGATGTGCGGCGGTGCAACATCCGGGTCCGGGACTCGCTCCATGTGCGGCTGGTGGAGCTGGGGGCGGCGCTGGAGGCACGGACGTATCGGGCGCCGGTCGACGTGGTGTTCGAGGTCGACGATGCGTTCTGCCCCTGGAATGCGGGGCGTTGGCGGCTCACGGGTGACGTGAAGGGCGTGGCGTCGTGCCGACGGACCGATGATGCGGCCGATCTTGCGCTTTCGGTACGAGAGTTGGGCTCGGCGTATCTGGGCGGCGAGTCGCTGAGCGCGTTGGCCCTGGCCGGGCGGGTACGGGAGCTGCGGGCGGGCGCGCTGGCGGAGGCGTCGCTGGCGTTCTCGTCGGACGCGGCGCCGTGGTTGCCTCGGGGGTTCTAGAGGGTGTTACGGGGGCGTCCGGTGCGTGCGTGCGCGCCGGACGCCCCCGGTGGGACGGGACTTTCGGAACACGCCCGCGCCAAACGCGGTTGCAGTGCTAAGCGGTGCTAAGCGCGCTGGCAGCCAGGGCACCAGAAGAGGTTCCGGGCGGCGAGATCGGCGGTGCGGATCTCGCCGCCACAGATGTGGCAGGCCTGCCGGGCCCTGCGGTATACGTACACCTCGCCGCCGTGGTCGTCGACGCGCGGCGGGCGCCCCATCGCCTCCGGCATGTGCTCGGGGCGGACCGTGTCGATCCGGTTGTTCCGCACGCCCTCGCGCATCAGTGTCGCCAGGTCGGCCCAGATCACGTCCCACTCCGCACGCGTGAGGTCCCTGCCCAGGCGGTACGGGTCGATCCCGTGCCGGAACAGCACCTCCGCGCGGTAGACGTTGCCGACCCCCGCTATGACCTTCTGGTCCATCAGCAGGGCCGCGACGGTGATGCGGCTGCGGGAGATCCGTAGCCAGGCCCGCTCGCCGTCCTCGTCGGTCCGCAACGGGTCCGGGCCGAGGCGGTCGTGTATCGCACGCTTCTCGGGGTCGGTGATCAGCGCGCACGTGGTGGGGCCGCGCAGATCCGCGTGGTGGTGGTCGTTCACCAGGCGCAGCCGGACCGTGTCGGTGGGCGGCGGGGCCGGGGCCGTACCGAAGCCGAGCTTGCCGAAGAGGCCCAGGTGGATGTGGACCCAGCCGACGTCCTCGAAACCGAGGAAGAGGTGTTTGCCGTGGGCGTCGACGCCGGTGAACGTGCGGCCGTCGAGCAGTGCGGCGCTGTCGGAGAACTTGCCCTGCGGGCTGCTCACCCGCACCGGCCGCCCGGCGAACCTGTCCCGGTGGTCCGCCGCGAGGCGGTGGATCGTGTGTCCCTCGGGCACGACGGCGACTCTCCTCGGTGACGTGGGAACGCGGGGACGTGATGGCACGCGGAAATGACTGTGCCGCCGGAAGCACCGGCGGCACAGGAGCGGAGGCCGGTCAGCCCTGCTGCGGGTGGTGAGCCGGAATCGGGGGGAGCTCGCCGGTCGCCTCGTACGCCGTCAGCATCTCGATGCGGCGGGTGTGACGTTCCTCACCCGAGTACGGGGTGGCGAGGAAGATCTCGACGAATTTGGTGGACTCCTCCACCGAGTGCATCCGGCCACCGATGGCGACCACATTGGCGTTGTTGTGCTCGCGGCCCAGTGCGGCGGTCTGCTCGCTCCAGGCGAGTGCGGCGCGCACGCCCTTGACCTTGTTGGCGGCGATCTGCTCGCCGTTGCCGGAGCCGCCGATCACGATGCCGAGGCTGTCCGGGTCCGCGGCCGTCTTCTCGGCGGCACGCAGACAGAACGGCGGGTAGTCGTCCTGTGCGTCGTAGATGTGGGGGCCGCAGTCGACGGCCTCGTGGCCCTGGGTCGTGAGCCACTCGACGAGGTGGTTCTTGAGTTCATAGCCGGCATGGTCCGAGCCGAGGTACACGCGCATGTTCCGAGTGTGGCACGAGTCTCGCTGGGTACACGCCACCGGGGCCTGGACCCCCCGGCCGGGGCCTCCCGGATCGGCCGCAACAGCGGCGGAACGTGCGTGTGAGTTTCCTGTGCGGTCCCTGTGTGTGAAATGCCACTCGGGCAACGATTCGGGACGAGGGGTTCCGCTTATGTGGTTTTGTGAGTTTCAATGCATAGCTCGCTTTTGCACCAATGTGCGGTGGCCGGGCAAGCACCGAGTGATTCGAGAACGTAAGGATTCGATCCATGACGTCGCAGACGACTCTGACCGGGCCGGGCCAGCAGCCCGGCAAGCCGGACCGGTCGAACAGACCGGACGAACCGGGCTCCTCCGGCGGTCTCCAGGCTGGTCTCAAGAGCCGCCATCTCTCGATGATCGCCATCGGCGGCGTCATCGGCGCGGGCCTCTTCGTGGGCTCCGGCGCCGGCATAGCCGCCGCGGGGCCGGCGATCCTCGTGTCGTACGCCCTGGTCGGCCTGATGGTCGTCTTCGTGATGCGGATGCTCGGCGAGATGGCCGCGGCCCGCCCCAGCTCGGGCTCCTTCTCCGCCTACGCCGACCAGGCGCTGGGCCGCTGGGCCGGCTTCTCGATCGGCTGGCTGTACTGGTTCTTCTGGGTCGTGGTGCTCGCCGTCGAAGCCACGGCGGGTGCCAAGATCTTGGAGAGCTGGGTGCCCGGTGTCCCGCAGTGGGGGTGGGCGCTGATCGTGATGGTCGTACTGACCGCGACGAACCTGATCTCGGTCGGTTCGTACGGCGAGTTCGAGTTCTGGTTCGCCGGGATCAAGGTCGTGGCGATCGGTGCGTTCGTGGTCGTCGGACTGCTCGCCGCCTTCGGGCTGCTGCCCGGCTCGGACAACCCCGGCACGGGGCTTGCCCATCTCACCGACACCGGCGGGTTCTTCCCCAACGGGGTCGGTGCCGTCCTGACCGGTGTGCTGATGGTCGTCTTCTCCTTCATGGGCAGCGAGATCGTCACCCTCGCCGCCGGTGAGTCGGAGAACCCGCAGCGCGCCGTCCAGAAGGCCACCAACAGCGTGATCTGGCGGATCGCCTTCTTCTACCTGGGCTCGGTCTTCGTCGTGCTCACCCTGCTGCCGTGGAACGACCCCGCGATCGTGGAGGACGGCGCCTATGTGGCGGCGCTCAACTCCATCGGCATCCCGCACGCCGGTCAGGTGATGGACGTCATCGTGCTGACGGCTGTGCTGTCCTGCCTCAACTCCGGCCTCTACACCGCCTCGCGGATGGCCTTCTCGCTCGGCACCCGCGGGGACGCGCCGAAGGCGTTCGCCCGGACGAACAAGCGGGGCGTGCCGCAGGCGGCCATCCTGGCCTCCGTCGTCTTCGGCTTCGTCGCCGTGTTCTTCAACTACCGGTGGCCCGACACCGTCTTCCAGTTCCTGCTCAACTCCTCCGGTGCGGTCGCCCTCTTCGTCTGGCTGGTCATCTGCTTCAGCCAGCTGCGGATGCGGGGCATCATCCTGCGCGAGTCGCCGGAGAAGCTGGTCGTACGGATGTGGCTCTTCCCGTACCTCACCTGGGCGACCATCGCGGCGATCTCGTTCGTCCTCGTCTACATGCTCACCGACGACAGCGGACGCGAGCAGGTGCTGCTCTCGCTGCTGGTCGCGGCCATGGTGGTGGCGATCGCGCTGCTGCGTGAGGTCCGCGACCGCAAGAACCGCACCGCTGTGGAAACGCCCAGCGACACCTGACGGCCGATGCCGGGTCCACCGGGAGGGCTCCTCCCACAGAAGAGGCTCGCCGGTCTGGTGTCGCATTACGACCCGGCGAGCCTCTTCGAGGGGAACTACGGCATCAGCCGCGACGGCCGACGAGCTTCCAGGCCGCGGGCAGCGCGCCCATGGCCAGCGCCGCCTTCAGCGCGTCACCGAGGAGGAACGGCACCAGGCCGACCGCGATCGCGGCGCTCGCCGACATGCCGGTGGACAGCGCCAGGTACGGGACGCCGACCGCGTAGATGATCGCGGAGCCGAGCACCATCGTGCCCGCAGTGCGCAGCACGGAGCGGTCGCCGCCGCGGCGGGCAAGGCCGCCGACCACGGTGGCGGCGAGCATCATGCCGAGGACGTAGCCGAACGAGGCGCCGCCTGCGCCGGAGCTGCCGCCCGCGAACCACGGCATGCCTGCCATGCCGATGAGCGCGTACACGGCGAGGGAGAGGAAGCCGCGGCGCGCACCGAGCGTGGTGCCGACAAGGAGCGCGGCGAACGTCTGGCCGGTGACCGGGACCGGGGAGCCGGGTACCGGGACGGCGATCTGGGCCGCGATGCCGGTGAGCGCGGCGCCCCCGAGGACCAGGGCCGTGTCGACGGCGTAACGGTGCCTGGCGGCGGGCAGCAGGTCGGCGAGGACCGCTCCGGAACGGACAGGGGCGGCGGCAGCAGTGCTCATCGGGACTCCGCGTGGGTGAGGGCAGGTGGGGACAGACTGAGGCTGACGTTAGCCCAAGGGTTAACGCCCGATCACCATCAGTGGCCCACAAAGGCGTGATTGAGGCATTGGTGGGGTTCACACAAAAGAGCTGACGCAATCATGTAACGGCGTGATGCTCGTCACTGGTGCAGGGGCGGATCGGCTCATACTTTTGCCGGGAGAGGCTATATGGAGAGACTGTAGGTTCTCGCTAAAACCACCCAGGACCCGCCCAGGGGTCCGGCCGTCGATCGCACCGGCCCTCGCCCCGTGCCCGGGTGTGCACCTTGTGTGAGCATCGCGCCCGTATGGCGGACAGCGGTTCCCTGTGAGCGGAGTGCGTGCTCAGACTGTGCGCGCACGCCCCCCACGTCTCACCTACCGAACAGAGCTTGTCCATGTCTCGGACTTTCGCGTCTCCCCCCACCGGCTCCACGGTCGCCGTCTCCGACACCAAGGCCGATTCGGCCCTCACGCACGGGCTCAAGCAGCGCCATCTTTCGATGATCGCCCTCGGCGGTGTCATCGGCGCCGGGCTCTTCGTCGGCTCGGGCACGGGTATCGCCGCCGCGGGCCCGTCGATCATCATCGCGTACGCCGTCTCCGGGCTGCTGGTCATGCTCGTGATGCGGATGCTCGGCGAGATGTCGGCCGCGAACCCGGCCTCCGGTTCCTTCTCCGTCCATGCGGAGCGGGCGATCGGGCCGTGGGCGGGGTTCACCGTGGGCTGGGCGTTCTGGGTTCTGCTCTGTGTCGCCGTCGGCCTGGAGGGCATCGGAGCCGCGCAGATCGTCACCGGCTGGCTGCCAGGTACGCCGGAGTGGGCATGGGTCGCGCTGTTCATGGTGGTCTTCCTGGGCACGAACCTGGCCTCGGTGAAGAAGTTCGGCGAGTTCGAGTTCTGGTTCGCCGCCCTCAAGGTCGTGGCGATCACGCTCTTCCTGGCGCTGGGTGTGCTGGCGATCCTCGGTCTGCTGCCCGGTACGGACGCCCCCGGCACCGCCAACCTCCGCGGCGAGGGCGGCTTCATGCCGAACGGCGCCGAGGGCCTGGTGATCGGGCTGCTCGCCTCCGTCTTCGCGTACGGCGGTCTGGAGACCGTCACCATCGCCGCGGCAGAGTCCGAGAACCCGGTGCAGGGTGTGGCGAAGGCCGTGCGGACGGCGATGTGGCGGATCGCGCTCTTCTACGTCGGTTCGATGGCGGTCATTGTCACGCTGGTCCCGTGGGACGACCCGAAGGTCGTGGAGGTCGGCCCGTTCTACGCGGCCCTGGACCACCTCGGCATCAACGGCGCCGCAGAGATCATGAACGTGGTCGTCCTGGTCGCCCTGCTCTCCGCGATGAACGCCAACATCTACGGCTCCTCGCGCATGGCCTGTTCGCTGGTCGCCCGCGGCCAGGGCCCGAAGCGGCTCGGAAGGATCTCCTCGGGTGTCCCGCGCACGGCCGTCCTGGTCTCGTCCGTATTCGGCTTCCTGTGCGTGCTGCTCAGCTACTGGCGTCCCGACGACGTCTTCACCTGGCTGCTCAACATGACCGGCGCGGTGATCCTCGTCGTCTGGATCTTCATCGCCCTCTCCCAGCTGATCCTGCGCAACCGGCTGGAGCGCGAGGCCCCGGAGAAACTCGTCGTACGGATGTGGCTCTTCCCGGTCCTGACGGTGTTGGCGCTCCTGGCGATGCTCGGCATCTTCATCCTGATGCTGCGCCAGCCCGAGACCCGTGACCAGCTGGTGGCGACCGGCGCCCTGACCGTCGTACTTGCGGTCATCGGTGTCGTACGGCAGCGGCGGTCCGTGGCCGTCAAGGGCCGACGTCCGGTGCGCACGGCACATTGAGGGAGAACAGCGCACCGCCCTCCTCCCCGATCCGCACCTCGCTCACCGCCCCGTTCCGCAGCTGCGGGAAGACCCGGCGGTAGGCGCCCAGCGGAATCGACAGCAGTTCGCAGAGCACGAGCCGCAGTAGGGTGTTGTGCGCGACGACGAGGACCCGCTGCCCCGGGTGCCCGTCCGCGATCCGGCGCAGCGCCATCGTCCCCCGGGCCGCCGCCGACCGCGGGTCCTCGGCCCCGGGGAAGGGGTGGATCACCGGGTCGGCACGGTACTCCCGGGCCCGCTCCGGGTGTTGGGCCGCGAACTCCGCCAGGGTGCGCCCCTCCGCCTCACCGAAATCGCATTCGCGCAGGTCGTGCGCGCGGCGGGGGACGAGACCGAGGGCCCGGCACGCGGGCTCTGCCGTCTCGATCGCGCGCGTGGCCGTCGACGTCCAGATCGCGTCGACCGGGTGCCGGACCGCCCACTCGCCCAACTGCGCGGCCTGGCGGTGTCCTTCGTCGGTGAGGGCGATGTCGCTGACCCCGGCGTAGCGGTTCTCCGCGTGCCAGACGGTCTGACCGTGGCGGGCGAGCAACAGGACAGCGCTCGGACGGGCAGTCATGTCTTCTCCGTTCGGTTACGGGCGTGGGCGGCGACCGGGCCGGGGAGCCAGCCGCGTCGTTCCAGTTCGTCCACCAGCATGAGGTACGGCTCGGTGTACCACGCGGTACGCACCGGGTTCGGGCGCAGCACGTGCCGCAGCCGCACCATCCCGCTCGCCGCCTCTTGCAGCGTGGTCGTGGCCCGCGCCCCGTATGCCGCGAGCACGGCCATGCCGAGCGCGGGTTCGCTGTACTGCGGGATGTACACGGGCCGGCCCAGGATGTCGGCGCGCAGCCGGCTCCAGTAGCCGCTGCGGACCGCGCCGCCGGTGAAGGTGAGCCGGCCGTACAGCTGGGCGCCGAGCAGGTCGAGGTAGTCGAGGCAGAGCCGTTCGATCAGGCCCACCCCGGTCAGCAGGGCGACCCAGTACTCCGCGTCGGTGGCGGGCTCGCCGAGCAGGAAGCCGGTG
This sequence comes from Streptomyces sp. NPDC001832, assembly GCF_040297265.1. NCBI lineage: Bacteria > Bacillati > Actinomycetota > Actinomycetes > Kitasatosporales > Streptomycetaceae > Streptomyces > Streptomyces sp. NPDC001832. Next base: position 141,912 of record NZ_JBEOYU010000005.1, on the reverse strand, counting down.
GCCTCCGGCGCGACGAAGGGGAAGCGTTCGCCCGTCCCGGCGAGGGAGTATGCCACCACGCGCGCCGGCTCGTGCTCGCGGGCCAGGGCGTCCAGACAGGCTGGGTCCGCGCCCGGGAAGGCGGCGGTCAGTGCCCCGCCGCCGACCCCGGAGGCCCCGCCGGGCAGCCAACGGCCGTCCGGGGCACGATGGTTGTAGACCACCCCGGCCCGGTCCGCGACCGGCGAGGAGGTGACCCCCTTGAGGACCAGCGTCGTACCGAGCACCGAATTCCAGGAGCCCACCGTAAGCGCACCGGAGGCGATCTGCGCCGCGCACCCGTCCGTCATCCCGGCCACCAGGAGCGTGCCCGCCGGAATCCCGGTCTCCGCCGCTGCCGCCCGCCCCACCTCACCGATCTGCCGGCCCGGCCGCACCACGTCCGGGAACAGCCCGTCGGGCAGGCCCAATTCGCCGAACCTCCGGTGCGGCCAGGCGTCCCGGTCCAGGTCGTAGCCGGTCTTCAGGGCGTGGCTGGAGTCGGTGGGCAGGGGGGTTCCGGCGAGCCGCGCCAGAATCAGATCGGCCTGATGCATGACGCGTACGGCCTCGCCCGCGCCTCCCCCGTACTCCCGCAGCAGCCACAGCACCTTGGGCAGCGCCCAGCTCGGCGGGGTCCGGGCCCTGGCCGCCTCGGTGACGGCGCGCCCGTCGTCGTACATCAGCCCCGGAGTCAGCGGCCATCCCTCCCGGTCGCTGAGCAGAACGGTGCCGGAGGTGGCGCAGACGGCGAGCGCACGCGGTGCGGGGCAGTCGCGCAGTGCCTGGCGGCTGGCCGCGCACACGGCTGTCCACCAGTCGAGGGGCCGCTGCTCATGCCGTACACCGTTGCGTCTGCCCGCGAGCGGGGCCAAGCCGCTGCCGAGGATCTCGCCGCGGTCTCCTGCCACCACCGCACGGACGCTCTGCGTGCCGAGATCGATACCCATCCACATATCGGCCCCCTCTGTGAACTTCTCACTCTGCACCGAGAATTTCCGTTGCGCGAGGGATTGACGGCCAACTTCCGCTGTTCCAAGCTCTGTTAACCAGTCGACTCAACGTGTGAACGGGCCCCGCCCCAACCCATCTCCGGCCGGACCGTGGAGGTCACGGATGGACATGCACGCGCACGACCGGCGACGGTTCCTCGCCATCGGCGCGGCGGCTGCCGCCTCCGCCGGCCCGCTGCTCACCGCCTGCGGCGCGGGCTTCGGCGGCGACAACGGCAGCGGCAACGGCTCCGCGGCCGACGACGTCACGGGTTCCTTCGACTGGAAACGGGCCAAGGGCAGAACAGTCAAGGCACTGCTCAACAAACATCCGTACACCGATGCCCTGATCGCCGATCTGAAGGCGTTCACCGAGAAGACCGGCATCAAGGTCGAGTACGACGTCTTCCCCGAGGACAACTACTTCGACAAGCTCACCGTCGACCTCTCCAGCGGACGCGCCTCCTACGACGTGTTCATGCTCGGCGCCTACATGGTGTGGCAGTACGGTCCGCCGGGCTGGCTGGAGGACCTCGGCCCATGGATGCGCAACTCCTCGGCGACCGGGGCCGAATGGGACCAGGCGGACTTCTTCCCCAACCTTCTCCAGGCGGACCAGTGGTCGCTGGAGGCGGGCGCGCCGCTCGGGCAGGGCGGTCAGTACGCGCTGCCGTGGGGCTGGGAGACCAATGTCGTCGCGTACAACACCGAGGTGTTCAAGAAGCTCGGCCTGAGGCCCGCCGAGACCTTCGACGAGCTGCGCGAGGTGGCCGGGGCCATCACCCGCCGGGCGCCGGGTGCGGGCCTCGACGGGATGTACGGGGTCGCGGTGCGCGGCTCGCGCAGCTGGGCGACGATCCACCCGGGCTTCATGACGATGTACGCGCGGGGCGGACTGAAGGACTTCACCGTCGAGGACGGCCGGGTGAAGCCCGCGATGAACTCCCCGGAGGCGATCGCGTTCACCCGGGACTGGGCGGAGATGGTCAAGAAGGGCGGGCCGCCGTCCTGGACCTCGTACACCTGGTACCAGTGCTCCAGCGACCTCGGCGCGCAGAAGGCGGGGATGCTCTTCGACGCGGACACCGCCGCCTATTTCCAAGCAGTGAAGGGGGCCTCCCCCGCCTCCGGGAAGATCGCCTTCCACCCCGGCCCCAAGGGCCGGGGCGGCTCGCTCGCCACGAACATGTGGATCTGGTCGCTCGGCATGAACGCCAGGAGCCGCAACAAGTCCGCGGCCTGGCTGTTCCTCCAGTGGGCGACCGGCAAGGAGCATCTGCGCAAGGGTGCGATCGAGTACAACCACATCGACCCGGTGCGCAAATCGGTCAGCCAGGACCCCGCGTACAAGGACAAGATGCGGGCCATTCCCGGCTTCATCGAGACGTTCGAGACGGTCGTCGACCAGACGAAGATCCAGTTCACCCCGCAGGAGCAGTTCTTCGACGCGACGACCAGCTGGGCCGCCGCGCTCCAGGAGATCTACGGCGGGAAGAACGCCTCATCCGTACTGAACTCCCTGGCCGGCGATCTGGCGTCGAAGGTCGGCTGACCGATGTCCGGACGCATGGCCGCCGTGCCGGAGGCCGACCACGATGCGCTCTCCGGCACGGCGGCCGGAAACCGGGCGGCGCGGGCGGTACCGGCATGGCGCCGCTCGCTGCGGCCCTATCTGCTGATCGTGCCCGCGCTGCTGCTGACCGGCGGCATCCTCTACCCGTTCGGACTCGGCCTCTACTACACGGTGTTCGACTTCGCGGCGAGCAAACCGCAACCGGACCTGGTGGGCGTCGGGAACTACCGGCGGATCTTCACCCAGTCCTCGTTCTGGGACTCGGCGCGGGTGACGGTGCTCTACGCGGTCGGCGCGGCAGCCGTCGAAACGGTGCTCGGGGTGGCAGTGGCCCTGCTGCTGCACCGGGCAAGCTTCGTCGGACGGGTGCTGGAGAAGATCCTGATCCTGCCGCTGATGATCGCGCCGGTGATCGCCGCGATCATGTGGAAGCTGATGCTCCAGCCGTCGGTCGGCGTTATCAACCATCTCGTGGAGCCGTTCGGCCTCGGCGGTGTGCAGTGGACGGACACCCCGGCCGGCGCCCTGCTGTCGTCGATCGCCGTGGACGTGTGGGTCTACACCCCGTTCGTCGCGATCCTCGCGCTGGCCGGTCTGCGCTCGCTGCCCGCCTCGCCGTTCGAGGCGGCGGCGGTCGACGGGGCGGGCTGGTGGTTCACCTTCCGGCGCCTGACCCTGCCGATGCTGTGGCCGTACGTCCTGGTCGCCGTGATCTTCCGGTTCATGGACTCGCTGAAGGTCTTCGACATTATCTACGCGCTGACCGAGGGCGGCCCCGGCGACTCGACGATGGTGCTCCAGATCCGGGCCTATCTGGAGGCGATCCGCTTCCAGCGCTACTCGTTCGGGATCAGCTACATGGTGGTGCTGTGGGCCGTGGTCTACCTGGTCACGATGGTGCTGGTGCGCTATCTCGGCCGGATCCAGAACCGGGCGGCGGAGGTTCCGGGATGAAGCGCAGGGTGCTCGCCGTCGCCGCCGACCTGTCGCTGATCCTCTATTTCGTCTTCGCGCTGTTCCCGGTCGCCTGGATGGTGATCCTGTCGCTGAAGCCGACGAACGAGCTGTTCAGTACGTACTTCTCGTTCACCCCGACCTTCGACTCCTACCGCACGGTCCTCGGCGCCGGGGACGACCAGGGCGTGCCATTCGTGCGGTTCTTCGTGAACAGCCTGGTCGTGTCGGTGGGCGCGGTCGCGCTGTCGCTGGTGATCGGGCTGCCCGCCGCGTACGCCGCCGCGCGGTGGCGGTTCCGCGGCTCGGAGAACCTGATGTTCACCCTGCTCTCGTTCCGCTTCGCACCCGAACTCACCGTCATCATCCCGCTGTTCGTGCTTTACCAGAAGCTCGGACTCTTCGATACGTATGTCGGCATGGTGTGGGTGCTGCAGCTGGTGACCCTCCCGCTGATCGTCTGGATCATGCGGTCGTACTTCTCGGACCTCTCCCCCGAGCTGGAGCAGGCGGCGCTGCTGGACGGCTACACCCGTAAGCAGGCGTTCTTCAAGGTCGCGCTGCCGCTGGTGAAGCCGGGGATCGCGGCGGTCTCGCTGCTGGCGTTCATCTTCGCGTGGAACAACTTCGTCTTCCCGCTGATCCTCACCTCGTCGAACGCGCAGACGGTGACGGTCGGCGCGCTGTCCTTCCTCGGCGGCGACCGGCCCAAGTACAACCTGACGGCCGCGGCGGCTCTGGTCTCGGTGGTCCCGCCGCTGCTGCTGGCGCTCACCATCCAGCGATATCTGGTGCGCGGTCTGTCATTCGGGGCGGTGAAGTCGTGACCGGCCCGGCAGCCATCGCGCTGCGCCGCGTGCACAAGAGGTACGGGAAGAACACCGCGCTCGACGGCCTGGACCTGGAGGTGGCCGAGGGCGAGTTCTTCTGTCTGCTCGGTCCGTCAGGCGCAGGGAAGACGACCACGCTCAAGACGATCGCGGGCCTGGAGGAGCCGAACTCCGGTGCGGTCGAACTGGGCGGGTTGGACATGGCGGGCGTGGAGCCGTACGACCGGGGCGTGGCCATGTGCTTCGAGTCGTACGCCCTGTATCCGCACCGCACCGCGTACGACAATCTCGCGTCCCCGCTCCGCTCGCCGCGCCACCGCCTCCCCGCGCACGAGGCCCGCGAGCGGATCGGGGAAGTCGCCGGACTCCTCGGTATCGGCGACCTGCTGGACCGTCCCGTGGGCCGGCTCTCCAACGGTCAGCGCCAGCGGGTGGCGCTCGGCCGAGTACTGGTGCGGCCGGCCCGGGCGTTCCTCCTCGACGAGCCGCTGTCGCATCTCGACGCGAAGCTGCGGCAGGCGATGCGCGCGGAACTGAAGGCGATCGGCTCAATCCGGCGCACGACCACGCTGTACGTCACCCACGACTCGGTGGAGGCGCTGGCGCTCGGCGACCGGATCGGGGTGATCAAGGACGGCCGCATGGTGCAGACCGGCAACCGCGAGGAGCTGTGGCACCGCCCGTACGACACCTTCGTCGCCCGGTCCTTCGGCAGACCCCGGATCAATCTGCTGCCGGGCACGGTGACGGCCGAGGGACACTTCCGGTCGCCGGACGGCGCGTACGAGCTGCCGCTGACGGTGCCCGCACCGCCGGGCACCGCGGTCCAACTGGGCGTACGGCCGAGGGACATCGGGCTCCGGGGGCCCGGCAATGGCTCAGGTGTGGAGCCCGCCGGCACCCGCAGGGGCCCGGCCCTGGAACTGACCGGCACCGTTCACGTCACCGAGCTGCTGGGCCGGGCCACCGAAGTCACGGTCAGGATCGGCGGACAGCAGCTGTCCCTGGTCGTCCCGCGCGCCGACGCGGCGGGCCTGAGCCCCGACCATCCGGTCCGGCTCTCCGTACCGCCTGAGAGTCTGCTGCTGTTCCAGGCCGACCGGCCGGCCCGTCCAGGACGAAGGATCAGCACGTGAGCAACGTTCCGCAGCGGGGCCCCGCCCCGCGCCAGGCATCCATAGCCGAGTACGTCCTCGCACAGGGCGAGGTGAGCGCCGCCGAGCTGACGGAGCGTTTCGACGTCAGCCTGATGACCATCCACCGGGATCTGGACGAGCTGGAACGACAGGGCATCGTCCGCAAGTTCCGCGGCGGTGTCACCGCCCAGCCGTCCGGCGTCTTCGAGTCGAACGTCTCCTACCGGCTGAAGACGATGCGCGCCGAGAAGGCCGCCGTCGCCGAACGGGCCCTGCAGCTCGTCGAACCGGGCATGGCGGTGATGCTCGACGATTCGACGTCCACGCTGGAGATCGCGCGCAGGCTGCGCTCCATCACTCCGCTGACTGTCGTCACCAACTTCCTCGAGGCGATCAACCTGCTGTCGCAGGAACGCGGCATCCATCTGATGGGCCTCGGCGGCGACTTCGACCCGCTGCACTCCTCCTTTCTCGGCGTCTCGTGCGTGGAGGCGGTGCAGTCGCTCCAGGTCGACATCTGCTTCACCTCCACCTCCGCCGTGTCCGGCGGTTACGCCTACCACCAGGAACAGCACATTGTTTCCGTGAAGCGGGCGATGCTCGACTCGGCGAGCCGCAATGTGCTGCTGCTCGACCACTCCAAGCTGGGCCGGGTCGCCCTGCACCGGCTCGCCCCGCTCTCCCGCTTCGATCTGCTGCTGGTCGACGACGGGGCATCCGGCCGGGCACTGCGCGAACTCGACGAGCACAAGGTGCCCTACGAGGTCTGCGGCACCGGCCGAGAACCCGGAGCGGGAGGCGGCGATGACGGATGACTGAACTGACCCTGCGCGCACTGCGCAAGACCTACACCGGACGCGGCCGGGCCGCCGTCGAAGCTGTCCGCTCCATCGACATCGAGCTGCGCTCCGGCGAGCTGCTGGGGCTGCTCGGCCCGTCCGGCTGCGGCAAGTCCACAACGCTGCGGATGATCGCCGGACTGGAGTCGGTCACCGGCGGCGACATCCTCATCGACGGCTCGTCGGTGGTGCCGCTGCCGGCCCAACAACGCAATGTCGGCGTGGCGTTCGAGAACTACGCCCTGTATCCGCCGCTGACCGTCGCGGAGAATCTCGGCTTCGGACTCTTGGCCCGGCGCCGGTACGGGCGGGCCGAGATCCGCCGCCGGGTCGCCGACATGGCCGAACGCATCGGGATCACAGACCTCCTGGGCGCCCGGCCTGCCGGACTCTCCAGCGGCCAGAAGCAGCGGGTCGCCCTGGCCCGCGCCCTGATCCGCAACCCTGACGTACTGCTGCTCGACGAACCGCTCTCCCATCTCGACGCAACCCAACGGGACACCACTCGGCGCGAGTTGAAACGCATCCAGCGGGACAGCGGCCACACCACCATCCTCGTCACGCACGACCAGGAGGAAGCGCTGTCGCTCGCCGACCGGATCGCGGTGATGCGGGACGGCGAGATCCAGCAGCTCGGCACGCCCGAGGAGATCTACGACGCCCCGGTGAATCTGTTCGTCGCCGACTTCGTCGGGGAGCCGGCGATGAATCTGCTGCCGGGGACGGCCGACGGGGCGGGCGGGGTACGCCTCTCGGACTCCGTGCGCATCCCCGTACCGCACCGGATCGGGGCGGGGCGCGCGGTGGTGCTCGGCATCCGCCCGGAGGACGTCCGCCTGGACGACACGGGTGTACGTGCCCGGGTCGCCGCCCATGAACCCCTGCTGGAATCCGGCATCGCCACGCTCTCGCTCGACGGGGTGACGAAGCCGCTGGTCGTCGCGACCGGTCCGGAGGCACAGCTCGACCGGGACGACCGGGTACGCATCACCGCCGACCCCCGGCACATCCATGTCTTCGACGCCCGGACAGGAGACGCTCTGCGATGACCCGCCCCATGACGGTCCGCCCCGCGATGAGGATTCTGGTCGCCGGTGACCATTTCGTCCGCAACTCCCTGATCACCGAGGCCCTGCGCCACGCGCTCGATCCTCTCGGCCCGGAGCCGCATCTCACCGAACTCACCCTCCCCTGGCCCCTGGAACCCTTCGGCAAGGTCGCCGAAGTCGACGAGGCGAGCGATGCCGAGGACGCACTGATCCGCGCCCTGGACGGGGTCGAGGTGTGCGTGACGCAGATGGGCCCGTTCACGGAACGGGTCCTGGCCGCCGCACCCGATCTGCGGCTGGTCGTGGTCTGCCGGGGCGGCCCGGTCAATGTGAACGCGGCCGCGGCACGGGCCCAAGGCGTGCGGGTGTGCTTCGCGCCCGGACGCAATGCGGCGGCGACCGCCGAGTTCACCGTGGGGCTGATGCTCTGCGCCCTGCGCCGCATCCCCGAGGCCCACGACTCCCTCGCCGCCGACGGCCGCTGGGACGCCTCCCACTACACGTACGAGAACTGCGGCCTGGAGCTGGAGGACACCCCCGTCGGCCTGATCGGTTACGGCGCGGTGGGCAGCCGGGTGGCCCGGGTCCTCTCCGCGTTCGGCGCCAAGGTCGAGGTGTACGACCCGTATGTGCGCGGCAACGTCCACGGCATGCGCGCCACCTCGCTGGAAGCGCTCCTGGGCCGCGCCCGCGTCCTCACCCTGCACGCCAGGCTCACCCCGGAGACCCGGCATCTCATCGGCGCCCGCGAACTGGCCCTGCTGCCGCGCGGCGCGGTCCTCGTGAACGCGGCCCGCGGCGGGCTGCTGGACACGGACGCGCTGTGCGACGCCCTGGACTCGGGGCAGTTGCGGTCCGCCGCACTCGACACGTACGAGCAGGAGCCGCCCCCGCCCACGTCCCGGCTCTTGCGCACCCCACATCTGCTGATGACCCCGCATGTGGCGGGCGCCAGCCGGTCCGTCGCGCAGAAGGCCGCCCGGATCGCGGCGGCCGAGGTGGCGCGCTATGTGCGGGGCGAACCGCTCGCCCACGCCCTGTGAGGGGAGCCGGACCCATGACGAGGTACATCGGCATCGATGTCGGCACATCCATGGTGAAGGCCGCGGCCTTCGACCCGAAGGGGCGTGCGCTGGCCGTCGAATCCCGTCCGGTGGGGCTCACGATCCGCGGCGGTTTCGTGGAGCAGGACATGGACGAGGTGTACGGGGCGGTCTGCGACGTCCTGGCCGCGCTGGGCTCCGACGGGGTCGCCTTCGCCGGTCTCACCGGTCAGGGCGACGGCGTCTGGCTGGTCGACGCGGCGGGCCACCCGGTCCGTACGGCGATCTCCTGGATGGACGGACGGGCCCATGAACTGGTCGACGCCTGGATGGCGTCCGGCATCTTCGGAGCTGTCTACCGGCGCACCGGCAGCGCGATGTTCCCGGGCTGCCCGGGCCCGGTACTGGCCTGGCTCGACCGTCACGACCCGGCCTCGCTCGACGCGGCGACGACCGCCCTGTACTGCAAGGACATGGTGTTCCAGCGGCTGACGGGCATCCGGGCCACGGATGTCTCCGATGCGTCGATGCCGTTCCTGGACCCGGTGACCCGCACGTACTCCTCCGATGTCGTGGCCGCGCTCGGCCTCGGCCACCGGGCCTCGCTCCTCGCCCCGGTCAGCGACCCTGTCGCCACCGCCGAACTCCCTTCCGGGGTACGGATATCCAACGGCCCGTACGATCTTCCGGCCTCCGCTCTCGGAGCGGGCGTCACCCGTCCCGGTGACGGTCTGCTGATCGTCGGCACTTGTCTGGCCGCGCTGGTGGCCACGCAGAAACTCGATCTGAACGGCGAACCGGCAGGTCTGCACATCTCCACCGACCGCCCGGGGCACTGGCTGCGCGCCATGCCCGCGATGGTCGGCACCGCGGCCCTCGACTGGATCCTGACCACCACCGGAGTACGCCACACGGAGGTCGACGCGCTTCTCGCCGCCACCCCGCCCGGCGCGAGGGGTGTCCGCGTACTCCCCTACTTCGCCCCGTCCGGCGAACGCGCCCCGTTCGTCGAGCCCGGCCTGCGCGCCGAGCTGACCGGGGTGTCCCTGGAATCCACCCCGGCGGACCTGATCCGCGCCGTCTGCGAGGGCATCGGCTTCGCCGCCCGCCACTGCCTGGAGGCCGCGGGCCTCACCGGCACCCTCGCCCTGTGCGGCGGCGGCACCCGGTCGCCCGCCTGGATGCGGCTGTTCGCCGATGTGCTGGGCCGACCGGTCCGGATCGTGGAGGGCGAGGTCGGCGCGCGGGGCGCGGTACTCGCGGCGGCGCAGCGGTTCGGTGTGGAGCTGGACACGGCCGCCTGGACGGCTCCGGCGACGGTGGTCGCTCCGGATCCGGAGCGGGCGGCGTTCTATGCGAAGGCGTACGAGGACCACCTGGGCCGGCTCGCCTCGGCCCGTACGCGCGCCGGCGCGTGACACGTTCCCGGTCCTAAGCCAAAGGGCTGATCACCATCGATCCCTCCTGCTGTTAGCCTGCTCTTGCATACAGATTGCAATAACAAAAGCACGGCAGCTGGAGGGTTCGACCACATGGCCACGTACACGCTCCCGGAACTCCCGTACGACTACGCGGCGCTCGAACCGGTCATCAATCCGCAGATCATCGAGCTCCACCACGACAAGCACCACGCCGCCTATGTGAAGGGCGCGAACGACACCCTGGAGCAGCTGGAGGAGGCGCGCGACAAGGGGGCCTGGGGAGCGATCAACGGGCTCCAGAAGAGCCTCGCGTTCCACCTGTCCGGCCACATCCTGCACTCGATCTACTGGCACAACATGACCGGTGACGGCGGCGGCGAGCCCCTCGCGGCGGATGGTGTCGGTGACCTCGCGGACGCGATCACGGAGTCGTTCGGCTCGTTCGCCGGCTTCAAGTCACAGCTGACGAAGGCCGCGGCCACCACGCAGGGCTCCGGCTGGGGCGTCCTCGCGTACGAGCCGGTCAGCGGCAAGCTGATCGTCGAGCAGGTCTACGACCACCAGGGCAATATCGGCCAGGGCTCCGTCCCGATCCTGGTCTTCGACGCCTGGGAGCACGCCTTCTACCTCCAGTACAAGAACCAGAAGGTCGACTTCATCGAGGCCATGTGGGCCGTCGTCAACTGGCAGGACGTGGCGAAGCGTTACGCGGCCGCCAAGCAGCGCGCCGACGTGCTGCTGCTCGCTCCCTGACCGGGAGGCGTACGAGCGTCCTGCCTCGTGATCGTCTTCTCAACCTTCACCGGGCAGGCGGCTGAAGGGAGGGCCCTCGCCTGGACGTGACAGGCGGGGGCCCTTCTGCCACGTCCGACGACTCAGGGGGTTGTGTCGCGGCCCAGCAGGGTGCTCAGGATCTGCTCGGCATGCGTCCAGAGCACTGCCCCGCCCGCGTCCGGCACCAGGTGCCGGACAGCACCCGGGATACGAGAGGTCAGCCCGACACCCAGGTCGGGCGAGTGACCGGTGTCCTTCTCCCCGTACCAGAGGTCGACGGGTACGGCGATGTCCGACAGCCCGATCCCCCAGCGCCCCATGGCCAGGACAGTGTCCCGGGCGTAGCCGGCCGCTCCCTGCGCGAAGGCCTCGTCGAGGGCGTGCCGGTATGCGGCGGCGAAGGCGGGCTGCCGGTACACGGCGAGGTCGCACTCCGGGCTGCCGGACATGACCATCTCCCACATCCCCTGCGGGGTGAACCCGGCGAAGACCTGCTCGGCGGCGGCCGGATCGGCCACGGCCAGGGCGACCAGGCGCCGCAACTCCTCCGGAAGCGCGTCGGCGAAGCACGGCTCGGCGACCTCGTCCGCACCGGAGACCACCGCGAGCGCCCCGACCACTCCGGCAGCGGCACACGCGAGGGCGAACGGCGCCCCCTGCGAGTTGCCCACCATCAGCGGCCGGCCCAGGTCACGCAGGGCGGCGAACGCGCGGATGTCGTCGACAAAGTCCCCGAAGGTGCGACCAGGCAGGGGAGAGGAGGCGCCCAGTCCCGGACGGTCGAGCGAGATCAGCCGCACCCCGAGACCGTCCACCACGTCACCGCCGAACCCGAGGTGCCTGCTGGTGGCCGCCCCCGGCGACAGCAGCACCGGCACACCGTCCACCGGCCCCCACTCGGCCCAGCCCAGCCGCCTCCCTCCCGGCAGCTGTTCCGTACCGATACGAACCGGATCAATCACATATGTCATGCGTCTGATCATGACCGGACTCGCTGCCCCCGTCGAAGGAATTTCCGCCGACGCCCGGACCGAACCGCTTCAGGGGGCGGCGGTGTCCGGCCAGGGGATGTCGGTCTCGACCGGCGCGGCATAGTCGATGCCGGGCACGGCGAACCCGTACAGACGCTGCACTTCGGCGCGGAACCAGTCGAGGTCGGCGAGTTCGGTGATGTTCTCGGTGGTGGCGGCGTTCCACCGCTCGGTGACGGCTGCCTGGACGGTGGGGGCGAGTTCCCAGGTGTCCAGGCGCACACGCCCTTCGTCGTCGAGGTCGAGCGGGCGGACACCGGTCAGCTGGTCCCAAAGGTCGGTGAGCTGCCCGATCGGCGGGATCACGGCGTTGCCGAGGACGCCGCGGAGCAGCCCGACATACAGGGCGATGCCGGGAATCGCAGTCGAGGACTGGGTGACGGCAGCCGCGTTGACAGAGGTGACCGCGCGCCCGTCGACCAGCTTCCCGAGCCGCTCATCGAGGGTGCGGGCGGTCTGCTCGAGGTGGGACTTGGCGGCACCGATGGTGCCCTGCCGGTAGATAGCGGCCGTCAGGGCGGAGCCGATGTAGGAGAGGGCGGCGGTGGTGAATCCATCGGCGAGCAGTCCGCGGTCGGCGAGGTGGTCGATCCACCGTTCCCAGTCAGCCCCGCCCATGACGGCGACGGTCTGCTCGATGTCGTCGCCGTCGGCCGGCTGCGTCTCGGCCTCCCGCACCTCGCCGGTGCCCCGGTCGTCGAAGACGAGGGTCTTGGTGCTGTGTGCCTCACCGATGGGCTTGAGGACGGACGCATAGGTGGTCCCGGTGTCGGGGTCGGTGCGGCGCGGGGCGGCCACCGAGTAGATCAGATAGTCCAGACGGCCGCCGAAGCGCTCCTCCAGCACATCCGCGACCTGGTCTTCATCTCGTCGGAAAACGCGTCTCCGTTGAGGAACACCATGTCGTGACCGTGCAGGCGGGCGAGTTCGGCGGTCGCGGCCGTGCGGTACCAACCAGCCGTGCCCGTGCGGCGTCCGGGGGCCTTCTCGAAGCAGACCCCGATCCCGCGGATCCCGGCACGGGCCAGACCGGCGATCGTCGCGGCCAGCCCGTACCCGGCGGAGGAGCCGATGACCAGCGCCACGGGTGCCCGGTCGGGCACGCGGGAAGGAGCGGGGACGGCCTGCCACATGTCCTCCACCAGGCGCTCGCAGCCGGCCGGGTGGGAGTCGAGGAAGAGGAAGCCGCGGTTCTTGGGGGCGATGACACGTTCGCTCATGGGCTCGGGCCTTTCGGGTCGTCACAGGCGAAGAGTGGGCGACGCGAGGGCGTGCACCGCACCCCACAAGTCTGCGACCGTACGAACACCGCTGGTCCGCTCGCCAGGCACAACAATGCTCAACCGCTCTTGGAGGCTTTCCACCACTCGGCCGTGCGGCTCCGCCGACGCCCGGCTTGCCCGAGCTTCACACTCCAGACAACTCGCGCGGCCTTCGCCACGTCCCCACCCGCGGCCCAGAGCAGCTGCAGTGCGTCCCGTAACCTGTTCCCCCCGGGCAACCAAGTCGCGACAGAACGCGTCTTCAAGATCGAAGTGAGCCACGGGGACGGACACGAGGGGAACAGGACATGGAAGAGGCTGCGGGTTCTGCGGTCGTGCGAGTCCTGAAGGGCGTGGGCTGGCTCGTGTTCAACGTGGTCGGCACAGTGGGCGACATGCTCGCCATCCACATCCCGTGGAACAAGCGGAACGGACGCTCCTCCACCGACGGATAGCACCGTCGCCGAAAGACACACCGCCCTCGTGCGAGGTGAATGCGATGATGGGCGCCATGAGTTCCGTTCCCGCCGACCCCACAGTGCTCTATCCGATGCCGGGTCAGCCCCGGGTCGTCCAGCTGAAGCCCCTGGTGAAGTCCGAACTGATCGAGGTCGGCGACTACTCGTACTACGACGACCCGGACGACGCGACCGCGTTCGAGACCCGCAACGTGCTGTACCACTACGGCCCGGAGAAGCTCGTCATCGGGAAGTTCTGCGCGCTGGGAACGGGGGTGCGGTTCATCATGAACGGCGCCAACCACCGGATGGGCGGCCCCTCCACCTTCCCGTTCCCCACCATGGGCGGCTCCTGGGCCGAGCACTTCGATCTGCTGACCGGACTGCCGGGCCGGGGCGACACGGTCGTCGGTAACGACGTCTGGTTCGGCTACAACTCCATGGTGATGCCAGGCGTACGGATCGGGCACGGCGCGATCATCGGCGCCGGCGCGGTCGTCACCGGTGACGTACCCGACTACGGCATCGTCGGCGGCAATCCGGCCAGGCTGATCCGTACCCGGTACGACGACGAGACCATTGCCCGGCTCCTCGCCATCGCCTGGTGGGACTGGCCCAGCGAGCACCTCACCCGACACATCCGCACCGTCATGTCCGGGAGCGTCGACGACCTCGAAGCGGCTGCCCCGGCGGGGACATCGTGACGATCACTGTTCGAGAACTCACCTACTACCCGGTCAAGGGCTGCGCCGGGATCACGGTCGAGTCCGCGCAGCTCCTCGGGACCGGCCTCGAACACGACCGGACGTTCATGGTGGTGAACGCGGCAGACGGCGCCTTCCGCAGCCAGCGCACGCATCCTTCGATGGCCGCGATCAGGGTCGAAGTCCTGGACGTCGGCGCGACGTTGACCCTGACCACCACAGGCTTCGAGTCACTCCGCCTCGACGTCGACCGGGACGGCCCACGCCGCGAGGTCAGCATGTTCGACCGCCCGCTCGGCGTGGCCGCCGACCAGGGGGACGAGGTCGCGGAGTGGTTCTCCGACGCACTCGGCGCGAAGTCCCGCCTGGTACGGGTGGCTCCCGGCTTCGACCGGGACGGCTGGGGCGACACCCCGGGCAAGCTCAACTTCGCCGACGCACACGCGGCGCTGGTCGCCTCGACGGCCTCCCTGGACGACCTCAACGCCCGTATCACCGCCCAGGGCGACGCCGCACCGGTGCCGATGGACCGCTTCCGCGCCAACATCGTCCTGACCGGCAACGACGAGCCGCACTTCGAGGACCGGGTGCGCCGGATGACCATCGGCTCCGTCGAACTCGCCCACTCGGTACGGGCGACGCGGTGCGCCGTCCCCATGGTCGACCAGACCACCGGCCACCGCGCGGGCCCGGAACCGATCCGGACCCTGTCGACGTACCGGCGCGAACCGGAGTACGGCAACAAGGTCAGCTTCGGCGCGAAGAACGCGGTGGTGTGCGAGGGCGTGGTGAGCGTCGGGGACGTGGTCGAGGTCGCGGAGTGGATCGGCGCGTAAGGCCCCGGACGCCAACGTACCGCGTGATGGCCGGGCTGCCGGGCATGGACATCGTGATCCCGCTTCGAACCGCTCGACGCGATCGGGCCCGGAGGAGATCCTCGCTTACGTGCTCGGTGCCACCGTCCGCTTCGTGACAGCTGAACCCGGCCTGTTCCAGGACATGTTGGGCTCCATGCCGGTGCACGTCCCGACACCGGCTCGGTGGCCAGGCCCCGGCCGAAGTCCTCGAACACGGGCTCGCGCCCTGGGCTGAGTTGTTTCGCTCGGATCATCCGGCGGACCGAAGTCCGGGCGCCGCTCCTGTTCCCTTGTGGGTTACAGCGGATTCGGCCTCCTTGCGGTGAGGCGAGTGAGCCACCCGCCCCAGCAGGCAGAGGAGCGAAGAAAGCCAAACGGCGATTTTTGGTTTATCTCTGTAGTCAATCGACATATCAGTCCGTTTGGGTGGCTTCTCGGAACAGCAAACTTCCCCTCGCAAGCTTCGAGGTAAGGGGACAGGAAAATGGCTGACTGGAAGAACGTCTCCGGTGGTCTCACTTCGATCTCGGTCGGGTCCAGGACTCATGTCTGGGGTGTGAACTCCCTGGGCCAGATGTACCGGTACACGGGCCACGACTCAAACCCGTGGGTAGGCATCCCCGGCAAGGCCGTCGACATCGGCGTGGCAGCCGACGGCACCGTATGGCACGTCAACGAAGCAGGCGGAATCTACCGGTACACCGGAGACCAGGGCTCCACAGACTG
>NZ_JBEOYU010000005.1:0-126147 GCF_040297265.1 Streptomyces sp. NPDC001832 | reverse complement strand
TGGGTCCCCGTCTCAGGCGGCCTGACCCGCATTTCGGCCGGGTCCAGGACCCACGTCTGGGGCGTGAACTCCCTGGGCCAGATGTACCGGTACACGGGCCACGACTCAAACCCCTGGGTAGGCATCCCCGGCAAGGCCGTCGACATCGGCGTGGCAGCCGACGGCACCGTATGGCACGTCAACGAAGCAGGCGCGATCTACCGGTACACCGGAGACCAGGGCTCCACAGACTGGGTCCCCGTCTCAGGCGGCCTGACCCGCATTTCGGCCGGGTCCAGGACCCACGTCTGGGGCGTGAACTCCCTGGGCCAGATGTACCGGTACACCGGCCACGACTCCAACCCGTGGGTAGGCATCCCCGGCAAGGCCGTCGACATCGGCGTGGCAGCCGACGGCACCGTATGGCACGTCAACGAAGCAGGCGGAATCTACCGGTACACCGGAGACCAGCCGAGCTGATCCCGGAAACCGGCGAAGGTGGGCCCACGCGTCGTGTGCGTGGGCCCACCTTCGTTCCCGCTGGGGACTGTCGCCCGGTGATCCGGTCGGCAATCACGAGCCGAGCGGCCCCTGGACGACATGGGCCGGGAAAACGTGTATGCGTACGGGATCCCCGCCGTGCAGGATGACGTCGGGAAGCGAGGTCTCGTGGACGAGTTGAGGCGATTCAGCCAGGCGGCGGTCGCATGGGCGGCCGACGGAGCGGAGTCGGGCACGGCAGCCGCGGAGGCGCGGGAACTGGCCGATGGTGTGCGTACGGTCGTGCTCGTCGAGGGAAGCAGCGACCAGGTCGCGATCGAAGCCCTGGCCACGCGCCACGGCCGCGAACTGAGCACGGATGGCATCGCGGTGGTACCGCTCGGCGGCGCGATGAGCATCGGGCGCTTCCTGGACGTGTGCGGCCCGCCGGGGCTCGGCCTCCCGCTGGCGGGTCTCTGCGACATCGGCGAGGAGCGGCACTTCCGGCGCCACCTGGAACGGGTCGGGCTCGGCTCCGGTCTCACCCGCGCCGGACTGGAGACCCTCGGGTTCCAGGTGTGCGTGGACGACCTGGAGGACGAGCTGATCCGCGCCCTCGGGGCCGAGGGCGTACAGCAGGTGATCGAGGCCCAGGGCGAGATGCGCCCCTTCCGTACGTTCCAGGGCCAGCCGGCGCAGCGGGAACGCCCCGTGGAACACCAACTGCGACGGTTCATGGGCACGCACAGCGGCCGCAAGGCACTGTACGCGCAGGCGCTGATCGCACACCTGGACCTCAAGCGCGTCCCCCGACCACTGGAGCGACTCCTCACACACGTCTAGTGCGCCGTGCGGCCGCGCGTGCTCGCGTTCGAGAACGGCACCGGAGAAGGGGCGGGATCCATGGACGTGTTCTGCGGGATCGACTGGGCGGAGGGACACCACGACGTCGCGCTCGTCGACGACACCGGCAAGCTGCTGGCCAAGTGCCGGATCAACGACGACCTGGACGGCTACCGGCCACTGCTGGACCTCCTGGCCGAGCACGGCGACACCGCCGAGACGCCGATCCCGGTGGCCATCGAGACCAGCCGCGGCCTACTGGTCGCCACGCTGAGGCAGGGCCCCCGGAAGATCTACGCGGTCAACCCGATGGCGGCCTCCCGCTACCGCGACCGGCACGAAGTCAGCCGCAAGAAGTCGGACCCGGGCGACGCCCTGGTGCTGGCGAACATCATCCGCACCGACGCGCCGGTGCACCGCCCAATGCCCGCCGACACTGACCCGGCCCAGGCCGTCGCGGTCCTGGCCCGCGCACAGCAGGACGCGGTCTGGAACCGCCAGCAGGTCGCCAACCAGCTGCGGTCCGCTGCGGGAGTACTTCCCGGGCGGTGATCGAGGCGTTCAAGGACAAGCCGGGAACCCTGACCCGCCCCGATGCCCGCCGCATCCTCGCCGTCGCGCCCACACCTGCCCTGGCCGCCAAGCTGCAGATGTGGAAGCTGACCGCCATGCTCAAGGGAGCCGGCCGCCGCCGCGCATCGAAACCGACGCCGAACGAATCCAGCAGCTCTTCCGCCAGGAAGCTCCACGACGGCTGCTCCTCGTCGAAGACGCCATGGGCAAGCAGGCACAGGCCCTGCTGCTGCAGCTGGACGCGGCCTGCCAGGCGGTCGATGACCTGGCGCGGGCCACCGAGGAAGCCTTTCGGTCACACCCGGACGCGGCGATCATGCTGAGCTTCCCCGGGATCGGTCCCCAGGTCGGCGCCCGCATCCTGGGCGAGATCGGTGACGACAGGAGCCGGTTCGCCACGGCTGGAGGACTGAAGGCATACGCTGGCTCCGCCCCGGTCACGCGGGCTTCCGGCAAGCGCCGTTATGTCGGTCGCCGGTTCGTGAAGAACAACCGGCTCAACCACGTCGGCCACCTGTGGGCCTTCGCCTCCATCAGCGGTTCATCCGGCGCGGACGCCCACTACCGGCGCCGCCGGGCCGGAGGGGACTGGCACATGCAGGCTCTGCGGCACCTGTTCAACCGCATGCTGGGGCAGCTGCATCACTGCCTCCTCGCCCGCGTTCCTTTCGACGAAGCCATCGCTTTCCCTCCAGGGGCTGCGATGCTCCAGCCGGCCAGTTCATAGGGCTCAGGGCATGAAGGCAGTCGACACGCGAGCCAGGTCTTCCGGCGTAAGGGCGAAGCCATTGGACGGGTTCCGGTACGAGTACGCGCCGTCGTCCACGCGGACACCGTTCCTGCTGGTCCAGCGGGAGGCCCATCCCGCACCTTGGCCCTCAACGAGAGCGGCAGCGAGTTCTTCGGGGGCCTCAATGGCAGTAAGGACGCTGAGAGCTGCCATCAGGCGGTGCTCTGCGTCGTCCGGGATGTTGTCGTCTCCGAGCGCGGGCAGCAGCAGCAGGAGGCGGCGGTGTGGATCGGTTGTGCTGCCACCGGGCAGCCCGTTGTCGACGGCGGAGAACAACTCGAGCCAGGACAGGGCGGGACCCATGAAGTGCCCGTCGACCTTGGCCAGCAACAGTGCCCGCTCCCAGCTGGGGTGATGCAGGAGGTAGTCGACACCGGGGTCGTCCTTCCACGCTCGGTAGACGACGTGGAGGAGGTGCCCGGCGGCCAGCGGGATGGTGAAGACGGGCCACTCCGCCCGCTCCCGCAGCTCCCGGTGGAACACCTCGGCCGCCTCGTAGTCCGCACCGAAGAGCAGCTCTTCCGCGTCCTCGTCGTGCGCACACGAGTACAGGTGGCCAAGCCAGAAGAGAGGTTCCTGCAGCAGCTCTGGCTCGTGGACGAGAGGGTGACCGTCGTACCCGGGTATCTCCATCATGCCGATCATCATGCCGCCTACCCGGGTGCCCTTAACCGATCGGCCCCCGATGCTCCGGGGCCAGGCCGCGAAGCCTCGCGTGCGTCATCACGGCGATGCTGACTACGAAATCCCACGGTGCATCTTGACGGCTTAGGTGTCTTTCCTCGCGATAGCCGAGGGAAGAGGTCGACCGGGGCGGTGTCTACCGGCATCCGATCCGGTACGTGCGTCTGCGCCTGGACGCGAGCATGGAGGACGTGCCCGGTTCGGCGGGGGCCCGGCCACGCCCGCCGGGTGAGCCGCGTGGCCGGGCGCGTGTCGTGCGGTCGGGTAGGCACTATGCCTTGCCTGCGGCTTTGAAGCGGAAGCCGAAGAGGCCGCCCTCTTCGTCGTCGGTGAGGCGGGGGCTACGGATGTGGGGTTCAGGGTTGAATCCCCGCTGGGCAGCGGTGCTGAGGGTGTCGGTGTTGAGAGTGACGATGTACTGCATGTGCTCTTCCTCCGTCACTTCGGCTGCGAGCGCGAGGGCTCGCGCGACCTGCCGTTCGTCGACGCCGTCGTAGAGGTGGCTGTCGTGAATGAGGAAGTCAGGGCCGCGCTCGTGGCGGTGTGCAAGGACGGCCAGGGTGAGGTCGAAGCAGAAGATGACCATGTTGTTGATGCCGCGGCTGTCGTCGGCGTCGATCCGGGGCGTGATACTCAGGCTGCTACGGCCGGCCTCGATCGCGAGGTAGGCTTCGCGGCCCTCGCCGTACAGGCGCTGGGCGTACTGGGAGAACAGCAGGATTGCTTCGCCTGTCTGCTGCCGGCGCTCTCGGAGGTCGAGGTCGACGGCCTGTTGCAGTTCAACGCTCTTGGCGGTGATCTGGCGGGCGCTGGCTTCAAGGGCCTGCGCTGCTTCGAATCGGTGGCGAAGGGCACCGAGAGCGGCCTCTTCCCGACCCAGGGCTGTCTGCAGGGCGGTCAGCGCTTCCAGCGCTCCACCGTCCGCCAGCTCGCGCAGAAGGCGGGCCTGGTCTTCGCCCAGGTCGGCACGTTCCTGACGCCGGGCGGCCAGGCGTTCGGTGAGTTCCTGGATCTCCTCCTCCAGGAACCTGCGCCGGTTGCGTACGACGGAGTGGTGGAACGCTTTGACGTCCTCGAAGCGACGCCGGACCTGGTCGTTGAGGATGACCCCGAGCTCGCGGTAGGCCGGCTCGAGGTAGGACACCTCGACGTCGGTGGTCTCGGTGACCGCGCCCCGGAGTTCTTCAAGGTTGTGCTGGTCGATCACGTCTTCCTGGGCGAGCTGCTTGATCCGGCGGCTTACCTGGTCTGCGCGCTCTTTGAGGCGCTCGTACTCAGGGACAACCTGGAAGGCGGCAACCTGCGCCCGCAGCCGTTCGACCTGTGCCTCGGCGAGAGTGATCTGGCCCCTCAGATCGGCCGTGGACCCGACGATCCGTCCCCATACGGGATCGTTGACGGCTTTCCTCAGCTGGTCTCTGGTCGCCTTGCGGGCATTGAGCTCGCGGTATCCGTTGACCAGCTGCCAGTCCAGCCCCAGGAGGTAGGCCAGGTTGGACGATGCTTCCGCGGCGGCCTGCCGGGAGAACGTCCGGGTCGGCTCGTTGAAGCCGTGAGCGGAGACACGGCGGATGAGGAACGACAGGAGCGTGCGACCGCTCACTCCGGGATGGTCGCCCTCCAGCCCGAAGAGGTCCCGCTCGATAACGCGATTCCACTGATCAACGGACAGCTCGACGTCCTGGCCGTCGGTGAAGAGCGTGTCGGCCGGCACGCCGGGTACATCTCGGCTCAGCGACACGACCTTGGGACTGTCTCCGCGCCGTCGTACCTCGAGCGGATTGTCCTGCCATGGCCAGTCCATAGCGAGGCTGAAGGTGATGTGGCGCAGGGCCTTGTTCGTGGCAAGCGACCCGGAGGATTTAGCTCCCAGAAGGAAGTGAACGAGTTCGATCACGCTTGACTTGCCGGCACTGTTACGGCTGTCGGTCTCAGCCGACGACGAGGTGGTGTCCGCGACTAGCAGGTTCAGTCCCGGTGAGAACTCCACCGTTTTGAACCGCGCGTCGTCAGCGCTCAGACGGCGCAGCATCCGTACTCCTTGTGACGAGAACGTCCTGGGCCAGCTCCACCGCGCCCATGGCGAAGAGGATGTCCAGGGCCAGAACGAACCACTCGAACGATACCGGCGAGGTATAGGTCTGATCAGCGCGCCAGCTCTTCAGCCTCGCCCATGCCTGACTGACGGTCCGCGGTTCATCGAGTTGGAGGAGGACCTGCGCGCCGACAGCGAGCAGGCAGCGGTCAGGAGCGAGCCCCTTCGTCGGAGTGATCATGCGGTCAACCCGATGCCCGGCTGCCAGCCGACGGGCGGCGTCTCGAAGATGTCGCATCGTTCGAAAAAGTGCGCCAGGACAACAAGGGCGGCGCGCAGCACCTTCGGTCGCGGCTGGGCGTTCCCCAGGAAGTACATCTTGAGCTGCCAAAGGACATCGTCGGCGTCGCTGTAGTCGCGACGCACCTGCTGGTAGTGAGGCGGAAGCCCACCGCCACCTCGTCGTGCTCAAGCTCGCTTCTGGTGCCGGCGTAGAACGCGTCCACCAGATAGCTCTAACGCATGCCCCGGAGAAGGTCTTCCCGATCCGCTCCTTCGATCCGGTTGAAGTCCAGCTTCTCCACCGGCACGTCGGGCAAGGACATCAGAGGGTTGGACTCGGCGCGGATGTCCTGCAGCTGCTTCAGCAACGGCGCCAGGTCTTCCATCCCGATGCCGAAAGTCGTGTCCTTGATGGGAATCTCGCACCGAAGCACATCCTCCGCAGCCATCTGCGGAAGCTGCATGCACTCCTGCCACAGGCGCCGACTACCCATCTGCTCGAACTGAAGCAAGGGCATGCTGTCACGCGCGTCGGCCAACAAAGACGCCACTACAGGGTGCACACCCCGCCGGTCGTTGTGCACGAAGACGAAGGTGTCGAACTCACCGCTGCGCTTCTCAACCGCCCCCGAGAGATCCTTGTTCAGCTTCTTGCGGATTTCGTATGGATCGACCGTCTGGGGGCCGTAGCAGGCATACAGCTTTCGGGAATGCAGGCTGAGGCCGTCCGCTGACATGTCGCCGAGGCGCCCTGCAGTGCGCACGTCGATGAAATCGGGATACCGCGAGCACATTAAGCGGTGAAAGAAGTCTTCAAACTCGTTCTCGTAGAGCTCGGCCATCAACCCCAAGAACTTGATGTGTGCATACATCCGCTGCTCAAACCGCATGAACCCCCCTTGCGCACAGAACTGTCAGCGTAGCTGTGTGTAACTAGTCTCAACACCCCTTGATCGGATCTCCTTGCTGTTCATGCCCAGTCGACGCCCAGCTCCGCGAGTGCGTCCTGCTGGTCCTGGGTGAGTTTGTCTCGTCTCGTTTTGGTGTTCGAGACCCATACCCCGAGCTTCACGATCACCGGTTCCGTCTCGCCGTTGACCGCAATTTCTTCGCTGTGGCCGCGTGGCACGGGCCGGTGGGCGCCTTCCCGCGCGACCCACTGCGTGAGGGCCTGCACGCCGCGGTGGAAGGCCTGCTGCGCCTTGCTCAACGCTTCCTTCCGCGAGAACGCGGTGCACTGGGTGCCGCCGGTGCCAGATACCCAGCACAGTCCCATCGGCGGCCACGACCTCCTTGACCCGGATGAAGATCCGCCCCAGGTCCGCCGAGCGCTGCAGACGGCGCCGGAAGTACGTCAGCAACGACGGATCGAACGCCGTGTCGTTCAGCCCCAGCCCGCACGCCGCCTTCCACCGCAGGTCGCACCGCAGCTCCAGCACAGTCTCCACGTCCGAGGTCCCGAACAGGCTCTGCAGCAGCAGCACCGCCGTCGCCAACACCTGCGGCGGCAGGCTCGGCCGCCCGTTAGCCGAGGGATACATGTCCGCGAACATCTCCGGCGGCAGCAGCCGCTCACGGTGCTCGGCCAGAAACGCGAACACACTCCCCGCCGGGATCAGCTCCCGGCACGTCCCCCACACATCCGGCCCGACCGTCTCCCCGGCCCATTCCCCCTGCACACACAGCAGTGTGGCCCCGCGGGGCCACCAGCAGGGCCAGAACCCGAGATTTTCAGTGATCTTCTAGCCAGCTCCCCCACGGACGCACGAAGATCACTCAGTGACTGATGACGAACTGTTCGAGGCCGTCCGCGCTCGCGTGAAGGCGGGACAACCCACCGACTCGACCTCAACTCTGACGACACCCGAACCCGCCTCGCTGGACACGGTTGGGGATGCGGAGCGCACTACCGGTTACCGGCTACCGCCGCTGGTCCGTCGTCTTTACCTGGAGATCGCTGACGGCGGCGTCGGTCCGTTCCTCGGTTTCTCGCCCCTGCACGGCGAGGACATGGGCATGGTCAGCGGCTATCTCGACTACCTGAACGCCGAGCTGGACCCGGAGGACCCGCCCGCCCCGCCACCAGGTGTGCTGTTCTTCTGCGACTTCGGCTGCGCGATGTGGGCGCTGCTCGACTGCCGTCATCCCGAGGGCCAGATGTGGTGGTGGGAGGAAGGCGACCGCCACAAACTTGCCTTGACCTTCCCTCAGTGGATCCAGGCATGGCTCGACGGGCACCTCACCCACAAGTTCATGGCGGCACGGCAACTGCGGGACGAATCCTGGGTCGGACCGTGGGCCAACGAACAGCCCTACTAGGGCGCGTATTTGGTTGTGATCAGTAGGTGGTCCGGGTGAGGTGCTTGAGCCAGTTAAGGTGCACCGAAGTCAGGGATGGGGGGATCGCGTTGGAGCGACGGAAGCTGATCGGGATCGGGGCGGGGCTGGCGGTCCTACCCGCCTGGTGGGCCCTGCGTCAGGTGGTGAACGGGGCCAAGGGGGACTGGCACACCGACACCGCACCGTTGGAGCGGGCGTTCCCGCTGCTGAGCCCGCTAGCCGACGCCAAGTGGGTGAGCAGCCGGGACAACGACCGAGGCATACCGTCGCCGGAGCTGGTGATCTCGGGCTTCGCGCGGCTGACATCGGGGAAACTTGCCGAGCTGACAGCGGCCCACGCCTTCGTCTCCGAGGGGCCGGCCGATGACTTCTCCTCGTGGTTCGAGAAGCCGCTCAAGGGTGAGGGGCCGGAGAACCCGCAGTGGGTCCGTTCGCACGAGCTCGACCGCGACGGCAGCGGCTACTCCACCAACCTGTGGTTCGACCGTCGCAGCGACACCGTCCGCTTCTGGGCACTCAACCCGTACGGCTAGCTAGCACCCGCCACCGCTAGGTGTACTGACCTGTGAGGTTGGGGACGCGGCAGGCAACGTTTGCCCGTCAAGGAGCGGCGTCCGGTGCGTGCTCTCGGCGTGCCGGCCGGAAGCCCTCGTACCTGGACACGTACTTGGGCTTTCGTCCGGTGCGGCGAGAGTGCGTGCCGGGCGTCGCGACGGGGCGAACGTTGCCTGTCGCGGCACTAGCGCAGCCCACCCCGGATGCGTCAGCCTTCGAAGGCCCCGACCTTCACTCCGTCCATGAACGCCGCCCAGCCCTCCGGGGCGTAGAACTGGAGCCCGCCTTCAGGGTTCTTGCTGTCCCGGACGGCGCGGCCGCCGTCGGCAGTGCGGGCGACTTCGACGCAGTCCTGGCCTGCACTCTGGGAGGCGCTGGCCTTCTTGAACGCAGTCACGATCTCGTGGCGCTTCATTCCTCTTCCTTCTCGCTCTCCGGGATGTCACGCAGAGTCTTCCTGATGAACGCAAGGCTCTGATCCGGAGTCAGGGCGGCCGCAGTCAGGGCCTCAAAGATCCGGGCGTGGCCGGCCATCTCCTCAAGGTCTTCGAGGAGGACAGTGCTGGTCGTCGTGTCATAGGCAACAACCTCAGGCGCCGGCTCAGGACCGAAGCTGAGCATGACGAAGTGTGACGAGAGGTGAGCCGACCGCCACTCGGACATCGGGAGCACCTGAAGGCGCACGTTCTGCCGCTGGGCCACATTCAGCATGTGCAAAAGCTGCTCACGGTGCACCTTGGATGACGGCATGGGCGCCGTAAGCGCGGGCTCCCAGATGACCGCTGCGAACCGGGCACCGTCCTCCTCGATGAGGCTTCTCCGCATACGCCTCATCGCAACAGCCTCATCCACCGACTCGGCCGAATGCACTGCGAGGTCCGAACTCATCAACGTCCGGAGATAGTCGTCGGTTTGAAGCAGGCCAGGAATGAAGAGCGGTTGCCATGTCCGGATGAAGGTGGCATCGGTCTCCAGCGTGATGAAGTCGGCGAATTCCGCCTCCCTTGTCACCCAGCTGAAGTTGAGCCACCAGCCACGCTTGTTGGAGTCGCGCGCCAACTGCTCCAAGCGCTGGTAGACCGCACGGTCTTGCACCCCGTACAGCTCCAGGAGCAACCGAACATCGCCCGGACGAGCCGACACCTGGCCGGCCTCGATCCGACTGATCTTGGCCTTCGACCCCACGATGTGATCAGCAGCGTGCTGCTGGTCGAGCTTCGCCGCCTCGCGATACCTCCTGAGCACCGCACCAAGCCGCCTACTGCGCACAGTGGGGCGTCCACCTGCGGGCATATCCCCTCCTCTTACCGTGTGTGACCAGTCTGCACGCCAACGGACGCTACACGCCAGGCGCTTGAGACCGAGAGTGAAATGCAAATTCTCGCAAGCATTCAGTTGCACTGAAGCAGATTCTCGCCCTACCGTGAGATGCGTTACGCATCGTGCCTCGATGAGTGCATTACGTGACCGCGATCCCCCGTCTGCCCGCCCACGACCTCGGGAGACCCATGTCCGGGCGCACACACACCAAGAGATTCCGGGTCCGCAAGGACTCCGTCCCCGCCGCTCGACGCCACGTCGAGAGCGTCCTCACCGAGTGGAGACTCGGCGCGCTCATCGACGAGACGACGCTCCTTGCCAGCGAGTTGAGCACCAACGTCATCAGCCACGCCAAGGGCACCGGCGACTACTTCGAGCTCGGCTTACGCCGTCGCAACGGCACACTCGTCCTGGAGGTGTCCGACTCGTACCAGTGGCGGATGCCAGAGCTCCGCACCCCCACGCTCGACGACCTCTCCGGCCGGGGCCTGGTCATCGTGGACGCGCTCGCCGAGAAGTGGGGCGTACGGCCGCGCGACCCCGGCAAGACCGTGTGGGTCCACCTAAGCATCGAGCAGGCGAGGGTGCGTTGACGCAGCCCCTCAAAACCGTATGGCGTTGCGAAGCCACCGTTGTCGGACTCCTCGTCAGAGCCGAGCACGCCGATACCCCTGCGAAGGCGTTGATCTGGATGCGGGTCTCCGTGCGGACCCTGCTGCCCGGCCGCCCCCGCCTCCTCCCTCCGGCCGGTCCGGCCGGTCCGGCCAACTCAGTTGTCCCGCTGGGCCTCCACCAGCACGTCGCCCGCCTCCGTACGGAAGTACAGGACCGACCGGCCGGCCCGGCGACGACCGGCCAGGCCGCTGTCCAGCAACACCTTGAGGTGGCGGCCCACCGACCCCAGCCTCTGACCGGTCAGCGCCACCAGCTGAGTGCTGCTCTTCGGGCTGGAGAGGAGGACCAGGACCGCCGCCCGCGCGGGGCCGAGCAGGCGGGCCAGGCTGTCGGGCACCCGCGCCCGCCCCGCATCAGCCAGCGCGCCCGAACACGGGTAGACGACCGCGTACCGCTCGGCGTCGTCGTCCCAGGAGACCCAGCCGGTGCGCTGGGTGACCGGAACGAAGAACAGACGCACGCCGGCCAGTTGCTTCGGCGGGTAGTCGTGCGCATTGATCTGGAGCCGACTTCCGCCGAGCCACCGCATTCCCGGGCGCAGGCCGCTCAGGGCGGCGGCCCAACCACCCTGGCTCAGCTGCCCGGTGCGCGCGACGATGTCCGCCTCGATGATCCGGCGGCGGCGCGACCAGTCCGGCAGGACAGTGTGCTGCCAGACCCAGTGCAGTACGCCGGCGGCGCGCTGCGCCAAGTCGTCGCGGTCCAAGAGCTCGGGGAGCGGGCGTCCGCCCAGGGACACCATCAGGTCGGCGCGGGCGCGCTCAGGCGTGGTCGCCCGGACGGTGGCCAGTTCCTCCTCGAAGGACGGTGTGCCCTCACCGGTCGGTGTGGGGGTGATGAAGTCCGCGTTCCAACTGCCGCCGAGCGCTGCCGGTACGAGCCGGGCGGCGACCGGGTCGGCGGCCTGCCGTGCGCGGTGGGCGGGCAGGTGGGCGTCGAGCCAGGCCCGTTCGCCGGGATGCTCGGGCCGTCCCCTTTCCAAGGCGTTCAGGGCGGAGATGGTCTCGGCGAGTGGCGAGACGACGAACCGGCTCCCCGCTAGCGTGTCCGCGTTGATCTGCCACCAGCCCATGACGTTTCGCCTCCACGCGAAACATTAACGGCCGCCGTGGGCACCCTCTGAGACTCCCCCCATGCACACCTACCGGGAACTCTTCCGAGCGCCGCAGTTCGGACCGCTCTTTGCGACCAGTGCCGTACAGGTCGCCGGGTCGACGACGAGCGGGCTGGCCCTCAGCACCCTCGTCTACGCCGCGACCGACTCGCCACTGCTCGCCGCCCTGTCCATGTTCGGCTCCTCGCTCGCCCAGGTGATCGGGGCGACCGTGCTGATGTCGGCGGCGGACCGGCTGCCGCCACGGGCCGCGATGACCGGCATGGCGCTCGCCTTCGGACTGGCCACCGTCGTCCTCGCCATCCCCGGGCTTCCGCTGCCGATCGTCTTCGCAATCATCCTGATGGAGGGTGTGGTCGCCGCGGTGGGCGGCGGGGTGCGGTACGGCCTGCTCAATGAAGTCCTGCCCAAGGACGGTTATCTGCTGGGGCGTTCCGTGCTCAACATGTGCGTCGGTCTGATGCAGATCGGCGGGTTCGCGGTCGGCGGGCTTCTGGTGACGACGCTGTCCGCGCGCGGCACGCTGCTGGTCGCGGCCGCCCTGTACCTGACCGGTGCGACCGTCGCACGGTTCGGGCTGGTACGCCGTCCGCCGCGCGCCGCCGGGCGGCCGTCGGTCGCCGAGACGTGGCGGACCAACGCCGTCCTGTGGTCGTCCCGGTCCCGCCGCCGGGTCTATCTCGCGCTCTGGGTGCCGAACGGGCTGGTCGTCGGCTGCGAGTCACTGTTCGTCCCGTACGCCCCTGAGCACGCGGGGCTGCTCTTCGCCTGTGCCGCGCTGGGAATGCTCGTCGGGGACACCGCGGCGGGCCGGTTCGTCGCGCCGCACTGGCGGGGCCGACTTGCGACACCGATGCTGCTGCTTCTGGCCGCCCCGTATCTACTCTTCGCCACACGTCCGGCGCTACCGCTCGCGTTCGCTCTGGCCGCGCTCGCCTCGGTCGGGTTCTCGGCGAGTCTGCTGCTCCAGGAGCGATTGATGGCTCTGACCCCGGACGAGATCACCGGTCAGGCGCTCGGACTGCACTCCTCCGGCATGCTCACCATGCAGGGCGTCGCGGCCTCGCTCGCAGGCGCCGTCGCCCAGTGGACCTCGCCGGGAACGGCGATGACCGTGATGGCGGGGGCCTCGCTCGCGGTGACGCTGGCGCTCGCGGCGGCGGGGCGCCGGGCCGCAACGCCTGACAACGGGGGTCCCGGCCCCCGACAAAGTGTCAGCGCGGCGTGAGCACGTACTCCAGCAGCGGCAGTTCGCGGCCGGGGATCGATCCGGACAGGGTCGCCCCGATCCGTACCGCGCCCATCGCGAGGTAGAACGGCTCCGCGTTCGGGTCGGCGTCGATGGTGAGGCGTACGAAACCGAGGCGGCGGGCCTCCGCCACGGTGTGCTCGAACAGGAGCCGGCCGATGCCCCGGCCCAGGACGTCCGGGGCGACAAACATCATGCCGAGGGCGCCCTCGGGCGGGGTGCCGTCCAGAGTGGTGAAGCCCAGGACGCGGCCGTCCTCCTCGGCGACCGTCGTGCGGCGGCGGTCGATGTCGGCCGGGTACATGGTCAGTTCGTCGCGGCAGGAGGCGAGGAATGCCTCGTCGTAGCCCCAGTGGGCCTTCGATGCCAGGGCCAGTTCGGTCAGCGCCCCGGCCTCGGACCTGCGTGCCGGTCGTACGTTCATGTCCGCCCTCATGGCCTTCCTCTCGGCTCCCATGACCTTCCCCTCGGCTCCCACGACAGCTCGCCGCACCCGAGACTGTCAGACCCGTCCGGCATCCTGCACCGTATGAACACCACGGACTTCTGGAATCTGATCGACGACGCCCGCGCACAGGTCAATGCCCCGGCGGACGCCGAGGCCGTCGTCGAGCGGGCCTCCGCGCTGCTGGCCGCCCGGCCCCGGGACGAGATCGTCGCCGCGCAGCAACTGCTCTGGGACCTGATGGCCGCCTCCTACCGGGCTCCGCTCTGGGCCGCGGCATACACGATCAACGGCGGCTGTTCGGACGACGGCTTCGACTACTTCCGGGGCTGGCTGATAGCGCAGGGGCGTGAGGTGTTCGAGCGGGTCGTCGCCGATCCGGACACGCTGGCCGAGCTGCCAGTGATCAGGGCCGCGGCGGCCGAGGCAGAGGAGATGGATTGCGAGCGGATGCTCGGGATCGCCTGGGACGCGCATCGGTCGGCAACGGGCGAGGACCTGCCCGGCGGCTCGTTCACGATCGATTACCCCGTCCTGGACCCGGAGTGGAACTTCGACTTCGAAGACGCGGAGCGGGTGGCGCCGCGGCTGCCGAAGCTGGCCGCGCTGTACGCGTGAGGCGGGGGTGCGGGGTCCGGATGGCGGCCGGACCCCGCACCGCACCAAGTGCGATCAGTCGAAAACGGGGCCCTGGGTCCGGGTCCGCTTGATCTCGTAGAAGCCGGGGATCGACGCCACCAGCAGCGTGCCGTCCCACAGCTTCGCCGCATCCTCGCCCTTCGGGGCGGGGGTGACGACCGGGCCGAAGAAGGCGATCTGCTCGCCGTCCGGAACCGGGACGGCGATGATCGGGGTGCCGACGTCCTGGCCGACCTTGTCGATGCCCTCCTTGTGGGAGGCGCGCAACTCGGCGTCGTACACGTCCGAGTCCGCGAAGTCCGCCAGCTCGGCCGGCAGGCCGACGTCCTGGAGCGCGCCCACGATCGCCTCGCGGGTGGGGCCCTCGCCCTGGTTGTGGAAGCGGGTGCCGAGCGCGGTGTAGAGCGGGCCGACGATCTCGTCGCCGTGCTTCTGCTGGGCTGCGATGACGACGCGGACGGGGGCCCACGCCTTCTCCAGGAGGTCGCGGTACTCCTCCGGCAGCTCGTCGAGCTTGTCCTCGTTGAGTACGGCGAGGCTCATCACATGCCAGCGGACCTCGACGTCGCGGACCTTCTCCACCTCCAGCATCCAGCGGGAGGTCATCCAGGCCCAGGGGCAGAGCGGGTCGAACCAGAAATCAGCAGGGGTCTTGCCGGTCGCCGTGCTGTTGTCAGACATGTCTCTCCTTGTTAAGGGCGTTCGCAGCTGTGCGCGAGAACGCCTCCGCACGCACCGGCCATTCCCGCATGCCGGGCCGAGTGGCGACATGGGAGGATCAAACGATTCGAACGTGACACAAAGGAGTGTGCCGTGCCCGGTGAGAACCTGTCCCGCGACGAGGCCCGTGTGCGGGCCGAGCTGCTGACCGTCGACGGTTACGAGGTCGCTCTCGATCTGCGTTCCGCCGTCGGTGGGCCCGACGGGGACGGCGACGGGGCCTCCTCCGGTCCGCGGACCTTCCGCTCGGTGACCACGATCCGGTTCCGCACCGCGCGGGCGGGGGCGTCGACCTTCGCGGATCTGGTGGCGCCGAGCGTGACCGCGGTGACGCTGAACGGGCAGCCGCTCGACCCCGCCGTCGTCTTCGACGGGACGCGGGTGGCGCTGGAGGAACTGCCGGAGGGCGAGAACGTCCTGGTGGTCGACGCGCAGTGCGCGTACAGCCGGACCGGCGAGGGGATGCACCGGTTCGTCGACCCGGAGGACGGCGAGGTCTACCTCTACACGCAGTACGAGCCGGCCGACTCACGGCGGGTCTTCGCGAACTTCGAGCAGCCCGACCTGAAGGCCCCCTTCCGCTTCGAGGTGACGGCGCCCGAGGGCTGGACGGTCCGGAGCAACGGCGCCGAGGAGTCGCGGGACGGCGAGGTGCGGCGGTTCGCCGAGACGAAGCCGATCTCGACGTACATCACGGCGGTCGTGGCCGGTCCGTACCACTACGTCACCGACTCCTACACCCGCACGTTCGACGACGGCACGGAGCTGGAGATCCCGCTCGGCGCGATGTGCCGCAAGGGGCTCGCCCGGCACTTCGACGCGGACGACGTCTTCCTCGTCACCAAGCAGGGTCTGGACTTCTTCCACGACAACTTCGACTACCCGTACCCGTTCGGGAAGTACGACCAGGCGTTCGTGCCCGAGTACAACCTCGGCGCTATGGAGAACCCGGGCTGTGTCACGTTCCGCGAGGAGTACATCTTCCGCGGCAAGGTGACGCAGGCGTCGTACGAGAGCCGGGCCAACGTCATCCTGCATGAGATGGCGCACATGTGGTTCGGCGACCTCGTCACCATGCAGTGGTGGGACGACCTGTGGCTGAAGGAGTCGTTCGCCGACTTCATGGGCGTCTTCGCCATGGTCGAGTCGACCCGTTTCAAGGACGGCTGGATCACCTTCGCCAACAACCGCAAGGCGTGGGCGTACCGCGCCGACCAGCTGCCGTCCACGCACCCGATCACGGCCGACATCCGTGACCTGGAGGATGCCAAGCTCAACTTCGACGGCATCACATACGCCAAGGGCGCCTCGGTGCTGAAGCAGCTGGTGGCGTACGTGGGGCGGGACGCGTTCCTGGAGGGCGCCCGGCGCTACTTCAAGAAGCACGCCTACGGCAATACGCAGCTGGGCGATCTGCTGTCCGTCCTGGCCGAGACGTCCGGGCGTGACATGACCGCCTGGTCCCGGTCGTGGCTGCAGACCGCGGGGGTCAACTCGCTGGCCCCGGAGGCGACGTACGACTCGGCGGACCGGATCACGGAGCTGGCCATCCTCCAGGAGGCGGCCGCTTCCCACCCGGAGCTGCGTCCGCACCGGGTCGCGGTCGGCCTGTACCGGCGGGCCGCCGACGGCAGCCTGGTGCGGTACGCGCGCGCCGAGGCGGATGTGGCGGGGCCGCGCACGGTGGTCGGGGAGCTGGCCGGGGCCGAGCGGCCCGAGCTGATCCTGGTCAACGACGACGACCTCACGTACTGCAAGGTTCGCTTCGACGAGGTGTCCCTGGCCACGCTGCGGGCGCACCTCGGTGACATGACCGATCCCCTGGCGCGGGCGCTGTGCTGGTCCGCGCTGTGGAACATGACCCGGGACGGGCTGATGCCGTCCCGCGACTTCGTCTCCCTCGTGCTGGCCTTCTCCGGCCGGGAGTCCGACATCGGCGTCCTGCAGATGCTGCACGCCTGGACCCGGACGGCACTCGTCCACTACGCGGCGCCCGAGTGGCGCGAGGAGGGCGGCCGGGCGCTGGCCGAGGGTGCGCTGGCGGAGCTGCGGATCGCCGAGCCGGGCAGCGAGCACCAGTTGGCGTGGGCGCGGTTCTTCGCGTCGGTCGCCGGCTCGGACGCGGACTTCCAGCTGCTGTCCGGGCTGCTCGAAGGTTCGGCCCGGATCGACGGGCTGGATGTCGACCAGGAGCTGCGGTGGGCGTTCTTGTCCCCGCTGGCCGCGCACGGGGTGGCCGACGAGTCGGTGATCGATTCCGAACTGGCCCGCGACGACACGGCGTCCGGGAAGCGGCACCAGGTGCGGTGCCTGGCCTCGCGGCCCTCGGCTGCGGTGAAGGCTCAGGCCTGGGCGGATGTCGTGGAGTCCCAGGCGCTGTCCAACGCGTTGGTGGAGGCGACGATCACGGGGTTCGAGCAGTCGTCGCAGCGGGAGTTGCTGGCGCCGTACGCGGAGAAGTACTTCGACGTGATCGAGCGGGTGTGGGCCGAGCGGTCGATCCAGATCGGGATGGCTGTGGTGAGGGGCCTGTTCCCGGCTTTGCAGGACGACGTGTCGACGCTGGCGGCTACGGATGTGTGGCTGACCGATCATGCGAATGCGGCGCCGGCGCTGCGGAGGCTGGTGCTGGAGGCTCGGGACGATCTGGCTCGGGCGTTGCGGGCGCAGGGGTGTGACGCGGCGGCAGCGGGGGCCGCGGTCTGACAGCCCGTCCGGGGTGGGGGCCCGTGGGGGCGCCCACCCCGGACGACGTACGGCACGGATGGCGGCCGGCCGTGAACCCGCCGCGTACGTGATGGTCCTGCCCCGTTGAAGACGTTGAAGACGGGCAACAGAGGCCGCTTATACGCTATTTCATCCCTGATGGCGCATCAGCTCCACTGGCGGAAGTCCGCCATGGCAACATCTCGCCCACCTCAACTCTCCACAAACCCCTGTCATTTACGAGAGGGTGAGCGGTCATCCGGTACCGAATTCCGGACTCTCTCTTTCACTTCAGGGATGCTGATGACCTCCGAGTCCCCCAGTTCCATACCCGGGGCGAGACGCGTGGCGCGAGTCGTGGCTGCCGCCGGTCTGGTGGCCGCGCTGGCCGCCACTGGCGCCGCCCCGGTCTTCGCCGCCGACGACCCTGCCCCCGCGCCCGTCAAGTCCGCCGCCAACGGGGCCACGGCCGACAAGCTCGGCACGGCCGACGCCGATGTTCTGGCAAAGGCCAAGGCCAAGGGCGAGAAGAACGTCACGATGATGGTCGCCACTGCTCCCGGTGCGACCGAGCAGGTCACCAAGCAGCTGGACGCCGTCAAGGGGTCCGTGCTGGGACGTACGTACGACAAGCTCGGCTACGTGCGGGCCACCGTGCCGACTGCGTCCGCCGAGGCGACCATCAAGGCGGCCGCCAAGCTGTCGTCCGTCCACGGCATCGATCTCAAGCAGGAGATCAAGCTGGACGACCCGACGCCGACGGCCGACCGGGCCGCCGGGGCGACGACGAAGTCCACGGGCACCTACCCGGCGCCCGGCAAGAAGACGCCGGCGAAGAACCCGTACAACCCGTCCTTCGAGACGGGTGCGGTCGACTTCGTCGAGCAGCACCCGAAGGCCGACGGGCGGGGCGTGACCATCGGCATCCTGGACTCGGGTGTGGACCTCGGTCACCCGGCGCTCCAGAAGACCACCACCGGTGAGCGCAAGATCGTCGACTGGGTGACGGCCACGGACCCGGTCAGCGACGGTGACGGCACCTGGCTGCGGATGACGGCCTCGGTGACCGGCCCGACCTTCACCATCGGCGGCCGCACCTATTCGGCGCCGGCCGGCTCGTACAAGATCCAGCTCTTCTCCGAGGCCGCCACCCGGGGTGGCGACATGGCCGGAGACCTGAACCGGGACGGTGACACCACCGACGTCTGGGCCGTGCTCTACGACCCGGTCGCCGGCACCACCCGCGTCGACCTGAACAACGACGCGGACTTCGCAGACGACGCCGTCATGAAGCCGTACAAGGACGGCCACCAGGTCGGCTACTTCGGCACGGACAACCCGGCGACCGATGTCGTCGAGCGCATCCCGTTCGTCGTCGAGACCCGCAAGGACGTGGTGTACAACGCGGCCGGCGACAAGGCCGACTACGTCAGCATCGGTGTCATCGAGTCCGAGCACGGCACCCACGTCGCGGGCATCACCGCCGCGAACGGTCTGTTCGGCGGCGAGATGAACGGTGCCGCGCCCGGTGCGAAGATCGTCTCCTCGCGTGCTTGCACCTGGTCCGGCGGCTGCACCAACATCGCGCTCACCGAGGGCATGATCGACCTCGTCGTGAACCGTGGTGTGGATGTCGTCAACATGTCGATCGGTGGCCTGCCGCCGCTCAACGACGGCAACAACGCCCGCGCGGAGCTCTACAAGCGGCTCATCGACACCTACGGCGTCCAGCTGGTCATCTCGGCCGGAAACAACGGCCCGGGTGTGAACACCATCGGTGACCCCGGTCTCGCCGACCACGTCATCTCCGTCGGTGCGTCCATCTCCAAGGAGACGTGGGCCGCCAACTACGGCTCGAACGTCACCAAGAAGTACGACATGCTGCCCTTCTCCTCGCGCGGTCCGCGTGAGGACGGCGGCTTCGCGCCGATCCTGACGGCTCCGGGTGCGTCGATCAACACCACCCAGACCTGGCTGCCCGGCGGCCCGGTCAAGGAGGCGGGCTACTCGCTCCCGGCCGGCTACTCCATGCTGCAGGGCACCTCGATGTCCTCGCCGCAGGCCGCGGGCGCGACCGCGCTGCTGCTGTCCGCCGCGAAGCAGAAGCACATCGAGCTGCCCCCGGCTGATCTGCGTACCGCGCTGACCAGCACCGCCACCCACATCAAGGGCGTGCCCGCGCACGCCCAGGGCTCCGGTCTGATCAACATCGTCGGTGCCTGGAAGCAGATCGAGAAGCAGGGCGCCCCGGCGCACGAGTACTCGGTGAAGGCCCCGGTCGACACCGCGATCGACTTCGCGCTGAAGACCCCCGGCTTCGGTACCGGTCTGTACGACCGCGAAGGCGGCTTGAAGGCCGGCCAGAAGAAGTCGTACGACGTCACGATCACCCGCACCACGGGTCCGGACAAGACCGTCAAGCACCGGCTGTCGTGGAAGAACAACGACGGCACCTTCGAGCTGACCGGTCCGAGCACGGTGATGCTGCCGCTGGGCAAGCCGGTCACCGTCAAGGTCCAGGCGCAGCCGGGCAGCGCGGGCGTGCACAGTGCGATCCTGCGGGTGGACGACAGCAAGACCGTCGGCGTGGACCAGCAGATCCTCTCCACGGTGGTCGTCTCCACGCCGCTCGTGAAGCCCGGGTACGCGTTCAACGCGTCCGGCTCGGTGCAGCGCAACGGCACCACGTCGTACTTCGTGAACGTGCCGGAAGGCGCCAAGACCCTTGAGGTCGCGATGAGCGCGCTGCGCTCGGGCAGCCAGACCCGCTTCATCTCCCTCCACCCGTACGGCGTGCAGATGGAGGACAGCTCCACGATCTTCTGCTACCCGAACTACGAGAACCCGGCCAACACCTGCCGCCCGGATGTGCGCTCCTACAAGGACCCGCAGCCCGGCGTCTGGGAGATCGAGGTCGAGGCACGGCGTACGTCGCCGCTGCTGGACAACCCGTACAAGCTGGACGTCTCACTGCTCGGTGCGACCTTCGACCCGGCGGTGCAGACGATCGCCGAGGCGAAGATCGGCACGCCGGCCGCGGTGAACTGGAACGTCACCAACAACGCCGGCGACCTGGAGGGCACGCTCAAGGGCGGCTCGCTGGGCTCGGCCAAGGTCGCCACTGGGTCGATCAGGACGGGCGACGAGCAGCGGTACACGGTCACCATCGGTGAGGGCGTCGAGAAGCTGGACGTCGCCATCGGCGGTACGTCGGACGCCAACGCGGACCTGGACCTGTACGTCTTGCGGGGCAACACCCGGGTCGGCCAGTCCACCACGGCCGGGTCCGAGGAATCGGTCAGCCTGGTGAAGCCCGCCGCCGGTACGTACACCGTCGTGATCGACGGCTACGACGTCCCGGCCGGGACCACCACGTACGACTACCGCGACGTGTACTACGCGCCGTCGCTCGGCACGATCAAGGTCGACGAGTCGAAGGCCGTGAACCTGGCCAACGGCGCTTCGGCCCAGATCGGTGCCGAGGTCACGGTCGCCGGGGCGGCCCCGGAGGGCCGGCAGTTCTTCGGCGAGGTCCACCTGGTGAACAGCCACGGGACCGCGGCGGGCACCGGCAGCGTCGTGATCGAGAAGGTCACGCCGTAGCGGTTCACGACGTAGCGGTGACCGCGGTCGCCGCGTGATCCGTACATGTATCCGTACATGTGATCTGTACGACAGTGGGGCGGGCGCTCTGTGGAGCCCCGCCCCACTGCTCTGCCCGCGTCGGCCGGGCGGGCACTGTCCGTAGCACGGACAATGAATCGGACCGCGGACAATGGATTGGACAAGGAAGCCGTTCACATACGCATCATGGAGCGGCAACCGTGCCAGTTCGTACGTTTGAAGGAGTCCCTGTGAAGGTCGGAATCGTCGGCGCCACCGGTCAGGTCGGCACAGTCATGCGCAGGATCCTGGCCGAGCGGAAATTCCCGGCCGACGAGCTGCGGCTGTTCGCCTCCGCGCGCTCCGCGGGCTCCACGATCGAGTGGCAGGGCCGGGAGATCACCGTCGAGGACGCCTCGACAGCCGATTACTCCGGGCTGGACATCGTGCTGTTCTCGGCCGGTGGCGCGACCTCGAAGGCGCTCGCCGAGAAGGTCGCCTCGCAGGGCGCCGTCGTGATCGACAACTCCTCCGCCTGGCGCAAGGACCCCGAGGTCCCGCTGGTCGTCTCCGAGGTGAACGCGCACGCGATCGCGAACCGGCCCAAGGGCATCATCGCCAACCCGAACTGCACCACGATGGCCGCCATGCCCGTGCTGCGCCCGCTGCACGACGAGGCCGGCCTCCAGACGCTGACCGTCGCCACCTACCAGGCGGTGTCCGGCTCCGGCCTGGCCGGTGTCGCCGAGCTGCACGGCCAGGCGTCCAAGGTCGTCGCCGACGCCGACAGGCTCACCCACGACGGCGAGGCCGTCGACTTCCCCGAGCCGGGCGTCTACAAGCGTCCGATCGCCTTCAATGTGCTGCCGCTGGCCGGCTCGATCGTCGACGACGGCTCGTTCGAGACCGACGAGGAGCAGAAGCTCCGCAACGAATCCCGCAAGATCCTGGAGATCCCGGAGCTGAAGGTGTCCGGCACCTGTGTCCGGGTGCCGGTCTTCTCCGGCCACTCGCTCCAGATCAACGCCCGTTTCGCCCGTCCGGTCAGCATCGAACGCGCATACGAGCTGCTGAAGGACGCCCCGGGCGTCGAAATCTCCGAGATCCCCACCCCGCTGCAGGCGGCCGGCAAGGACGCCTCGTTCGTCGGCCGGATCCGGGTCGACGAGACCGTGGAGAACGGCCTCGCGCTCTTCGTCTCCAACGACAACCTGCGCAAGGGTGCGGCGCTGAACGCGGTACAGATCGCGGAGCTGGTGGCGGCGGAGCTGAAGGGCTGACGCCTGTACGTACAAAATGGGCGGCCACCGCACTGCGGTGGCCGCCCTTTCGTATCCGTCAGAGGGCGAGGTGCCGTCGCAGGGCGGCGTCGATCTCGGCCATGCGCTGGCGCGGGACGGTGCCGACGTGCCGCAGGAACCGCTCCTCAGTCAAGGCGCGCACCTGCTCGCACTGCACCTTGGAGTCCTTCGGCAGGCCGCACTCCGCTGCGGGAAGCAGCACCTGGAAGGGATAGACCCGGGCGGTGTTCGACGTCAGTGGCACCACGGTGATCACACCGCGCCCCATCCGCGAGACAACGGCGTTGGCCCCGTCGTTCGAGACGATCACCGACGGGCGGGCCTTATTGGCCTCGCTGCCCCGCACCGGCTCGTACTCGACCAAGTAGATGTCACCGCGCCTCATCGCGCAGCCCGTCACCCGAGAACTTGTCCCAGAACGCGGCATCCTCGCTCGCGTCCCATTCCGCGAATGCCGCCTCGTAGTCAGCCTCCAGATTCGAGGCACGCAGCAGCTCGATGGCGGCGTGTATCACCGCGGACCGGGAATCCGCCTCGGTCTTCAGGGCGTACTCGTCGACGAAGGCGACATCCTCCTGCGGCAAGCTCACACTGATCTTCATACTGTTGATGCTACCGCAGTAGCTTACCCATAGCCACTCCGTCTCCGGGCGCGACGTGGAAGGATGACCGAAAACGTCACATACCAAGGAGATGACCGCGTGCCTGGCACCAATCTGACCCGCGAAGAGGCACAGGAGCGGGCGCGCCTGCTGACCGTGGACGCGTACGAGATCGATCTCGACCTCTCCGGAGCGCAGGAGGGCGGCACCTACCGGTCCGTGACCACCGTGCGCTTCGACTCCGCCGAGGCCGGTGCGGAGACCTTCATCGACCTGGTCGCCCCGGCCGTGCACGAGGTCGAGCTGAACGGCAAGTCGCTGGATGTCGCGGCCGTCTTCCGTGACTCGCGGATCAAGCTTCCGCACCTGGTCGCGGGCTCCAACGAGCTGAAGGTCGTCGCCGACTGCTCGTACACCAACACAGGCGAGGGCCTGCACCGCTTCGTCGACCCGGTCGACCAGCAGGCATACCTCTACACGCAGTTCGAGGTGCCGGACGCGCGCCGTGTCTTCGCGAGCTTCGAACAGCCCGACCTCAAGGCGACGTTCCAGTTCACGGTGAAGGCGCCGCAGGGCTGGACGGTCATCTCGAACTCGCCGACGCCCGAACCGCAGGACAACGTCTGGTCCTTCGAGCCGACGCCGCGCATCTCGACGTACATCACGGCCCTGATCGTCGGCCCGTACCACTCGGTGCACAGCAGTTACGAGAAGGACGGCCAGTCCGTGCCGCTCGGCATCTACTGCCGCCCGTCGCTGGCCGAGTTCCTCGACGCGGACGCGATCTTCGACGTGACGCGGCAGGGCTTCGACTGGTTCCAGGAGAAGTTCGACTACGACTACCCGTTCGCCAAGTACGACCAGCTGTTCGTCCCGGAGTTCAACGCCGGTGCCATGGAGAACGCGGGCGCGGTCACCATCCGCGACCAGTACGTGTTCCGTTCGAAGGTGACGGACGCGGCGTACGAGACGCGGGCCGAGACGATCCTGCACGAGCTGGCCCACATGTGGTTCGGCGACCTCGTCACCATGGAGTGGTGGAACGACCTGTGGCTGAACGAGTCGTTCGCCACGTACACGTCGATCGCCTGCCAGGCCTACGCAGAAGGCTCGAAGTGGCCGCACTCCTGGACCACGTTCGCCAACTCCATGAAGACGTGGGCGTACCGCCAGGACCAGCTGCCCTCCACGCACCCGATCATGGCGGACATCCGTGACCTGGACGATGTGCTGGTCAACTTCGACGGGATCACGTACGCCAAGGGCGCCTCGGTCCTGAAGCAGCTGGTGGCGTATGTCGGCATGGACGAGTTCTTCAAGGGCGTCCAGGCGTACTTCAAGGCGCACGCGTTCGGCAACACCCGTCTGTCCGACCTGCTGGGCGCGCTGGAGGAGACCTCCGGCCGCGACCTGAAGACCTGGTCGAAGGCGTGGCTGGAGACGGCCGGCATCAACATCCTGCGCCCGGAGGTCGCCACGGACGAGCACGGCCACGTCACGTCCTTCACGGTCCTCCAGGAGGCCCCGGCCCTCCCCGCCGGTGCGAAGGGCGAGTCGACGCTGCGGCCCCACCGCATCGCGATCGGCTGCTACGACCTCGACGACTCCGGCAAGCTGGTCCGTACGAACCGGATCGAGCTGGACGTCGACGGCGCGCGCACGACCGTGCCGTTCCCGGCCGGCACCGCCCGCCCCGCCGTGATCCTGCTCAACGACGACGACCTCTCGTACGCGAAGGTCCGTCTCGACGAGGAGTCGCTGCGCGTCGTCACCGAACACCTCGGCGACTTCACCGAGTCCCTCCCCCGCGCCCTGTGCTGGGCCTCCGCCTGGGATATGACCCGTGACGGCGAGCTGGCGACCCGGGACTACCTCTCCCTGGTGCTCTCGGGCATCGGCAAGGAGTCGGACATCGGCGTCGTCCAGTCGCTGCACCGTCAGGTGAAGCTGGCGCTGGACCTGTACGCGGCGCCGGAGTGGCGCGAGGCCGGGCTGACGCAGTGGACCGAGGCGACGCTCGCGCACCTGCGTGCGGCGGAGCCGGGCAGCGACCACCAGCTGGCCTGGGCCCGCGCGTTCGCGGCCACGGCGCGCACCCCGCAGCAGACGGACCTGCTGCAGTCGCTGCTCGACGGCAAGGAGGCCATCGAGGGCCTGGCCGTCGACACGGAGCTGCGCTGGGCGTTCGTCGAGCGGCTGGCCGCGACCGGCCTGCTCGAAGAGGACGAGATCGCCGCCGAGTACGAGCGCGACAAGACGGCGGCGGGTGAGCGCCACGCGGCGACCGCCCGCGCGGCCCGCCCCACCGAGGAGGCGAAGGCTCAGGCGTGGGCCTCGGTCGTCGAGTCCGACAAGCTGCCGAACGCCGTCCAGGAGGCGGTCATCACCGGCTTCGTCCAGACCGACCAGCGCGAACTGCTGGCCCCGTACACGGAGAAGTACTTCGCGGCGGTCAAGGGTGTCTGGGAGTCGCGCAGCTACGAGATCGCGCAGCAGATCGCCGTCGGCCTGTACCCGGCCGTCCAGGTCTCGCAGGCCACCCTGGACGCCACGGACGCCTGGCTGTCCTCGGCTGAGCCGAACGCGGCCCTGCGGCGGCTGATGTCCGAATCGCGTTCGGGTGTGGAGCGCGCGCTGAAGGCCCAGGCGGCGGACGCGGCGGCTGCCACGGCGTAGCGGCTGAGCGGTGAGGGGCGCCCCTGGGCGGGGGCGCCCCCCTGCAACCTACCCGGGTCCGGACACGCGTGTGCGCCGCGCGGTACGGGGTACCTGCGGCGCACTCGGGAAAAGCGTGGGTGCTAGACCTGCTTCTTGGACTTGTCGAAGATCATGACCAGGCCCGCGATGACCACGAACAGGGCGATGGGGGCCACGACGTACAGGCCGATGGTCTCCATCACGCTCAGGCCCGGACCGGGGTCGTCACCGGCGTCGCGGGTGAGCGCGAGCGCGGGGGACGACATGAGCAGCATCATCAGCGTCGTTCCGGCTGCGACGGCGCCGGTGCGCATAGCGTTCTTCTTGTCCACGGTGCAAACGTAGCGAACGCCTACGACGGGCGCGCGCCCGGGGGTGCCGTAGGGGGTTCCGGGCGAGTTCTCGAATGGGTGTCCTGGAGCGATTCCGCCCGGTCACCGCAGCGTCCGAAGACCTCCATCAGTCGGTGCAACCGGGGTGCGGCGGCCAGCTCCTCCAGGGTGACCGGGTGGCCTTCCGCGTCGGCGACGGGCAGTCGCCAGTTGGGGTACTGGTCCCAGGTGCCGGGGAGGTTCTGCGGGCGGCGGTCGCCCAGTGTGTCGGGCAGCCAGACTCCGACCATGCGGGCGGGGGTGCGCAGCAGGAAGCGGTGTACGGCGCGGACTGCGCCCTCCTCGTCCCCCTCCCCCTCGGGGAGCAGGCCGAGCCGGGCGAGATGTCCCAGCCACTCGGCGGTGTCGGTCGCGTCCGCGGTCAGCTCCTCGGTGAGGCTGCGGGTGAGCAGGCCGAGGCGATGGCGCAGTGTCACATGGTCGCCGGTCAGCCGGGCGGCGGTGGACGGCAGATCGTGCGTGGTGACGGTGGCCAGGCAGCCCTCGCGCCACTTTTCGGGGGCCAGCGGGCGGCCGGTGCCCGCCCAGTCCCGTTCGAACCAGAGCACGGACGTGCCGAGCACGCCGTGCCGGGTCAGCGCCTCACGTACCCCCGGCTCGACGGTGCCGAGGTCCTCCCCCAGGACGACCGCGCCGGCCCGGTGCGCCTCCAGGACGAGGACGGCGAGCATCGCCTCGGCGTCGTGGCTGACGTAGGTGCCCTCGGTGGGCGGGCGCCCCTCGGGTACCCACCAGAGCCGGAACAGGCCCATGACGTGATCGATGCGCA
This sequence comes from Streptomyces sp. NPDC001832, assembly GCF_040297265.1. NCBI lineage: Bacteria > Bacillati > Actinomycetota > Actinomycetes > Kitasatosporales > Streptomycetaceae > Streptomyces > Streptomyces sp. NPDC001832. The sequence continues at coordinate 99,354 of NZ_JBEOYU010000005.1, read as the reverse complement.
GGGCGCCCGCGTGGGCGAGGAGCCCGCGCAGCAGTCCTCGGTACGGGGCGTAACCGGACGCGGCGAGGACAGTGGGGCGCCAGGGCGGCAGGCCCCAGTCCTGGCCGTGGGCGTTGAAGGCGTCCGGGGGTGCGCCGACGGACATGCCGTGTGCGAAGGCGTCCTGCTGGGCCCAGGCGTCGGCGCCTCCGGGGTGCACGCCGACGGCGAGATCGTGGACGATGCCGATGGTCATGCCGGCGTCCAGGGCGGCGCGCTGGGCGGCGGCGAGCTGGCTGTCGGTCAGCCAGGCCAGCCGGCAGTGGAAGTCGATCCGGTCCAGCAGTTCGCGGCGGGCGCGGGCGATCTCCTTGGAACGGAGGTCGCGGAGGGCAGCCGGCCAGGTGTGCCAGTCGGAGCCATGGACCTCGGCCACGGCGCACCACAGGGCGTGGTCCTCCAGCGCCTGTCCCTGCTCGGCCAGGAAGTCGCAGTACGCGGCACGGCGGCCCGGGGTGAGGGGCACCTTCGCCACAAGTTCGAGGGCCTGGCGCTTGAGTTCCCAGACGGCGTCCCGGTCGATCAGGGCGCCCTTGTTCAGGACGGTGTCGCTGAGCGTCGCCGCGTCCTGCCGCAGATCGTCGAGGGTGCCCCGGTCCGGCACGTGCCCGTACTCGGGGATGGACTCGATGTGCAGATGGACGGGGTCGGGGAAGCGCCGCGACGACGGGCGGTACGGGGAAGGGTCGGTGGGCTTGCCGCGCACTGCGGCGTGGAGCGGGTTCACCTGGACGAATCCGGCGCCGAGGGTCCGTCCGGACCAGGCGGCGAGGTCGGCGAGGTCCCCGAGATCGCCCATGCCCCAGGAGCGGGCGGAGAGCAGGGAGTAGAGCTGGACGAGGAAGCCGTGGCTGCGTGCGGGCGGCTGCGGCGCCCGGGGCGGGGCGACTACGAGCGTGCATGCCGCGCTCCGGCCGCCTGGCGCATGTACGGCCAACCGGTGCACCCCGAGGGGCGGTTCGGCCCACCAGGCCGGGGGCGGGGGCGTGCCCGTTCCGGTGCCTGCGCCCGCACCCGTGTCAGCTTCGGCGGGGGCCCGTCCTGAAACGGCCGGATCCGGTCGGTCGGCCGGAATGCGCATCCGCGGGGGCGGGGGCGACCCGGCGTCCTCGAGCCCGATGTCCAGCGTGGTGCCTGGTGGCAGGGCGGTCAGGGCCGGGGGCAGCGGCTCTCCTGTCCACACCACCAGCGTCGGCGGGAGCAGCCGGGTACCGGCCGAGGACTCGGCGGCAGCAAGCGCTTCCTGTACCGCTTCGGGCGTGGCGGCGTCCACGCCGAGCGCCGCCAGCACGGCGATGACCGTGTCGTCGGGAACCGACACCGTGACGTCGGCGGACGGGGAGTAGGAGGTGGCGACGCCGTGCAGTGCGGCGAGCCGGGACAAGCCCATTCAGACTCCTGAAGACTCCATGCCCCACGCGCCGCCGGCCGCGGCCGGCTCGCTGGTCAGCGGGGCGTTGACGGCGAGCGGGGCTTCGCTGGTCAGTGGCGTGGCGTCGGCGAGCGGCGGCTCGCTGGTGAGAGGTATCGCATCGGCGAGCGGCGGCTCGCTCGTCAGCGGACCGGGGCCGGATGCGGCGGGCGGGAACGCACCGGGCAGCGGGGCAGGGCCGGGTGTCTGTTCTGAGAGGGCGGAGAACAGAAGCTGCGCGGCAGCGGGCATGGTGGCCTCCTGGCCGTGGGAACAGGACACAGCAGCCCTACCCAGCGGACTCGATCGCAGACGTAGGCATCATCACAACGACTTCAACGTGCTCTGGGTCACATTCCGTTCCCCAGAGGCTGGTTCTCCGTAAGTCGTCCGCCATTTTCGGCCATTCGGCGTCATTTTTGGCGTCGCCCACAGACAGCCGACCATGCCTCAACCCACCCGCCACATCGGGCATTTACGGCACAGCAGCCACTCGCATTGACACCCTCGCGCGCGGGTGGTGGGCTCGGAGCCGACCGGTGGGAGCGAGGGAGAAGAGCGATGCCGCTCAGACGCAGAAGGCAGGCAACGGCCATCGCGGTGGCCGTGCTCGGCGGGCTGCTCTCGGCAGGGACGCCGACTGCCTTCGCGGCCCCTTCGACGCCCAGCCCCTCCGCCGTCACCACCCCCGACCGCACGGACGACGGCAACCTACCCGCCGTGTGGCCGCGGCCCCAGTCCATCAAGGCGTCCGGGCCGTCCGTACCGCTCTCGGCCGAGGTCACCCTCGTGGCCGGCGCGCACACGGATCCGTACGCCGTCGACGCACTCCGGCAGATCCTGCGGGACGCGGGCGTGCGGACCGTCCACGAGGCGTTGCCGGGCGGCGGACCCGTCATCCGGCTCGGCGGCGACAGCGCTCAGGACGCCCTGCGCACGCTGCACGCCCCCGACCGCGGCGATCTTCCGTCCGGTGGCTACCGGATCGCGGTGGGCCGGGTCGCGGGCCGGGACACCATCGCCGTGGACGGCGTCGGCGAGGACGGACTTTTTCACGGTGTGCAGACACTGCGTCAGCTGATCCGGGGCAAGAGCGTCGCCGGGGTCATTGTCAGGGACTGGCCGGGCAGCGCCGTACGCGGGATGACCGAGGGCTTCTACGGGCAGCCGTGGACCCGTGCGGAGCGGTTGGCGCAGATCGGCTTCATGGGGCGCACGAAGCAGAACCGGTATTTGTACGCGGCGGGCGACGACCCGTACCGGCAGGCGCGTTGGCGCGACCCGTACCCCGCCGAACGGCGCGCCGATTTCCGGGCGCTGGCCGAGCGGGCCCGCGCCGAGCATGTGACGCTCGGCTGGGCCGTCGCCCCCGGGCAGGCCATGTGCCTGTCGTCGGACAACGATGTGAGGGCGCTGACGAAGAAGCTCGACGCCATGTGGGCGCTGGGCGTGCGCGTCTTCCAGTTGCAGTTCCAGGACATCAGCTACAGCGAGTGGCACTGCGACAGCGACGCCGACACCTTCGGCAGCGGCCCCGAGGCGGCGGCCAGGGCGCAGGCGCGGGTGGCGAGCAAGGTGGCGCGGCATCTCGCGGACCGCCATCCGGGCGCGGAGCCGCTGTCGGTCATGCCGACGGAGTTCTACCAGGACGGGTCGACCGAATACCGCAGGGCGCTCGCCGAGGAGTTGGACGACCGGGTCCAGATTGCCTGGACCGGTGTCGGGGTCGTACCGAGGACCATCACCGGCGGGGAACTGGCCGGCGCCCGGGCCGTGTTCCGGCATCCGCTGGTCACGATGGACAACTACCCGGTCAACGACTACGCGCAGGACCGCCTCTTCCTCGGCCCGTACACCGGCCGGGACCCGGCGGTGGCGTTGGGTTCCGCGGCGCTGCTCGCCAATGCGATGGAGCAGCCGTCCGCGTCCCGCATACCGCTGTTCACCACCGCCGACTTCGCCTGGAACCCGAAGGGTTACCGGCCGCAGGAGTCCTGGCAGGCGGCGATCGACGATTTGTCGGGCGGCGACGCCCGCGCCAGGGACGCGCTGCGCGCGCTGGCTGGGAACAACGCGAAGTCCGTGCTGGGCGGTGCCGAGTCGGCGTATCTGCAGCCGCTGCTGGCCGCGTTCTGGCAGTCCCGTGCGACGACCGATGCCACGGCGCAGGCCGATGCGGCTCGCAGGCTGCGGGAAGCGTTCACCGTGATGCGGGAGGCTCCGCAGCGGCTGAAGGGGCTGGCCGACGGGCACCTGGACGGCGAAGTGCGGCCGTGGACGGAGCAGTTGGCCCGGTACGGCCGGGCGGGCGAGCTGGCGGTCGATCTGCTGCAGGCCCAGTCGCGCGGTGACGGCGCTGCCGCGTGGCAGGCGTCACTGGCGCTGGAGCCGGTGCACAAGGCCGCGAAGGCGAGTGGTGCGACGGTCGGTAAGGGTGTCCTCGGTCCGTTCCTGGATCGGGTGCGCCGGGAGGCGGACGCCTGGACGGGTGCGGACCGCGACGCCGGTACGGTGACCGAGGCCCCGGGCAGCTACACGGTCCGGCTGAACCGGGCCCGCCCGGTGCAGACCGTGACGGTGATGACCGTACCCGGCAGCGGCACGGCGGCCGGTGCGACGCTGGAGGCCCATGTGCCCGGTGAGGGATGGCGCGGCCTCGGCCCGGTGTCGGCGAGCGGCTGGACCCAGACGCCGGCCGGCGGGATGCGGGCCGACGCGATCCGGATCAGCTGGCTCATGGACGGTCCGTCGACGCCGCCGGTCATCACGGGCACATTGCCGCCGATCGTCCCGGGAAGCCGGACGGGAAGCAGCATCGCAACCGGTGCCTTGGGGGGCGCACGGGGTCGGGCTCCGCAGGTGCGCGCGCTCGTGCCGTGGTTCGGCGACGAGCCCGTTGCCCGGCTCGGTCTCCTACGCGGCGAGACGGATGCGGAGATCGGCGGCAAGTCGCAGCGAGTCGAGGCGCGGCTGGCCTCCCGGCGCCCCGCAGAGGTGCGGGGCGCGCTCACCGCGCAGGCCCCCGAGGGCATCAAGGTGAGCGTCCCGAAGCAGACGAGGGTGCCGCGCGGTTCCCGTACCGACGTCCCCGTCGAGATCACCGTCCCGGCGGGCACCCCGGCCGGCGAGTACGAGGTGCCGATCAGCTTCGGCGAGGAGCGCAGCATGCTGACCGTCCGGGCGTACCCGCGCACCGCGGGCACCGACCTGGTGCGCACGGCCACCGCCTCCTCGTCCGGCGACGAGAGCCCGGACTTCCCGGCGACGGCCGCCTCCGACGGCGATCCGGACACCCGCTGGTCCTCGCCGGTCGAGGACGGCGCCTGGTGGCAGGCGGAACTGCCGCAGCCGGCCCGGGTCGGCCAGGTGGTGCTGCACTGGCAGGACGCGTACGCCTCCCGCTACCGCATCCAGGTCTCCGCGGACGGCCGCAGCTGGCGCACGGCGGCGACCGTACGGGACGGCAAGGGCGGGCGCGAGTCGGTCGGGATGGACGCGAAGGACACCCGCTTCCTCAGGGTGCGAGGCGATGCCAGGGGCACCGAGTTCGGCTACTCGCTCTGGTCGGTGGAGGCGTACGCCGTCGCTGCAACGGAGTAACGACCCGGGGACGACAAAGGCAAGGCCCGGATCTCTCAGGCTGAAATGCCGTCGATCCGGGCCATCACGTCGTCCGCGCCGAACGGTTGCAAGTACGGCAGCCAGCGCGGGTCGCGGTGTCCCGTCCCGATGATGCGCCAGGCGAGACCCGTCGGCGGGGCGGGCTGATGGTGCAGCCGCCAGCCGAGCTCCGGCAGGTGCCGGTCCGCCTTGACGTGGTTGCAGCGGCGGCAGGCGGCCACCACGTTGTCCCAGGCATGCTGTCCGCCGCGGCTGCGCGGAATGACATGGTCGACGCTGGTCGCGGCGGCGCCGCAGTACATGCAGCGGCCCCCGTCCCGGGCGAACAGCGCCCTGCGGGTCAGTGGTATGGGCCCCCGGTAGGGAACCCTTACGAACCGCTTCAGGCGAACGACACTGGGGGCCGGGACGGCCCGGGTTGCACTGTGCATGAATGCGCCGGATTCCTCGAGGCAGATGGCCTTGTTTTCGAGCACGAGGACGAGCGCGCGGCGGAGCGGTACGACGCCGAGCGGCTCGTACGACGCGTTGAGAACCAGGACATGCGGCACGGTGGATGCCTCCTTGTACGCCGGCGGCGCGTGGCTCGCGCCGGGACGATCCGATCTCAGTTTCTACTCACGCCTGGTCAAAGCGCCACCACATGCGGGTAACGGGCCGGGAGGATTTTCTCCGCTCCCTGCTTCCCGCACCGTCGCCGCACGCCGGAACAGGCGCTTCGGAGCCGCTGCCACGTTGGTCGCGCACCGATGTGCGATCGGCCACACGCCCCCTGTGCGCCCCCCGTGAGATGCGCTCTTCCCCCGTTCGCGGCAATGGAACCCTCCCGATGCCCCGTTAGTGTGGTTGGGCTTCCGTCGTCCATCTGGAGGTTCCACCGTGTTCCCGTCCGCCCTGTTGGCCGCAGCTCCGTCGCCCGGGCCCGGTGGCTCGCTGGGCGAGGCCGCCGAGCACGCCGGCAATGCTGCGGGCTGGGTGGAGGAGAATTGGTCCAACTGGCTGAGCACTGGTCTGCGCATCGTGCTCATCGTCGCGATCGCGATCGTGTTGCGCTTCACGATCCGCCGTGCTATCACCCAGCTCATCGACCGGATGAACCGCAGCGCCCAGGCGGTCGAGGGCACCGCCCTCGGCGGGCTGCTGGTCAATACGGAACGCCGCCGTCAGCGTTCCGAGGCGATCGGTTCCGTACTCCGCTCGGTCGCGTCGTTCCTGATCCTCGGCACGGCCGCCCTGATGATCCTGAGCGCGTTCCAGATCAATCTGGCGCCGCTGCTGGCCTCCGCCGGTGTGGCCGGTGTGGCGCTCGGTTTCGGTGCGCGCAACCTGGTCACCGACTTCCTCTCCGGTGTCTTCATGATCCTGGAGGACCAGTACGGCGTCGGCGACACCATCGACGCGGGCGTCGCCTCCGGCGAGGTCATCGAGGTCGGCCTGCGGGTCACCAAGCTGCGCGGCGACCACGGTGAGATCTGGTACGTCCGCAACGGTGAGGTGAAGCGGATCGGCAACCTCAGCCAGGGCTGGTCGACGGCGGGTGTCGATGTGACGGTGCGCCCCGCGGAGGACCTGGACAAGGTCCGTACGGTGATCTCCGAGGCCGCCGCGTCGATGGCCAAGGAGGACCCGTGGAACGAGCGGCTGTGGGGCCCTGTGGAGGTCTTGGGCCTGGATTCCGTGCTGCTGGACTCGATGACGGTCCGGGTGACCGCGAAGACGATGCCGGGCACGTCGCTGGGCGTGGAGCGCGAGCTGCGCTGGCGGATCAAGCGGGCCTTCGACGAGGCGGGCATCCGCATGTTCGGCGGCGTCCCGGCCCAGGCGGACGAGCCCTCGCCGGCCGACCCGACGGCCGGCATGGCCGCCCCCTCGGCGTACGCGTCGACGACCTCGCCGCAGTCCCTGGCGACGACTCCGCTCACGCCGCCGCCGAACGTCTCGAAGTAGGCCTCGGCCGTGCGTGCGAATGAGGGGCCGCCCCGCAAATTCTGCGGGCGCCCCTCACTCATGCTTCTCCCTTACCGGCGCATGCCGCGGACGACCCTCCAAGTAACGCTTTGACTGCCACCGCGATGCAGACCATTGACGCCCCGGCAGTAGCGCCATACCGTCCTCTCACCGAATAGGAAACTTTCCTAACAGAGGGCAGGTGCAGTGCTCATGGCCGGAACCACACCGGGCACCCCCCGCGTTCTGCGGGCCATGAACGACCGGGCCGCCCTCGATCTGCTGCTGGAGCACGGGCCCCTCTCCCGGACCAGGATCGGGAAGCTGACGGGGCTCTCCAAGCCCACCGCGTCGCAGTTGCTGGCGCGGCTGGAGGCCGCCGGGCTGGTCGTCGCGACCGGGACCGTGGCCGGGAGGCCGGGGCCCAATGCGCAGCTGTACGCGGTGAATGCGCGGGCCGCGCATGTCGCGGGGCTGGATGTGAACGCCCACCGGATCGTCGCCGCCGTTGCCGATGTGACCGGGGAAACGGTCGGGGAGTTCGAGCTGCGCACCCCGGGGCGGCGCGCCGACTCCGTGGTGCGGCAGGTGGCGGACGCGCTGGACGGGGCGGTCAAGGACGCCGGACTCACCCGCTCCGAGGTGCACCGGGTCGTCATCGGCACCCCGGGCGCCTTCGACCCGGGTACCGGACGGCTGCGGTACGCCTCGCACCTGCCCGGCTGGCACTCCCCCACCCTGCTGGAGGAACTGGCCGCGTTCCTGCCGATGCCGGTCGAGTACGAGAACGACGTGAACCTGGTCGCGGTGGCTGAACAGCGGCTCGGCGCGGCGCGTGGGCACGACGACTTCGTTCTGCTGTGGAACGAGGAGGGGCTCGGTGCCGCCCTCGTCATCAACGGGCGGCTGCACCGCGGCTTCACTGGCGGTGCCGGTGAGGTCGGCTTCCTGCCCGTGCCCGGCGTCCCGCTGGTCCGCCAGGTCACCAAGGCGAACTCGGGCGGTTTCCAGGAGCTGGCGGGCGCGCAGGTGCTGTCCCGGCTGGCCCGGGAGCTCGGCGTCGACGACGCACTGAGCCGCGGCTCGGGCACCGGTCACGAGGGCGCGGCCCGTCTCATCGCGCGAGCCGCCGAGGCCGCGGAGTCGGGCGAGGACGGCCCGTACACACGGCTCCTCGATCTGTTCGCCACCGGACTCGCGACCGGCCTCGCCTCCATGGTTGCCGTGCTGGACCCGGAACTCGTCGTGTTGTCCGGCGAGTTGATCGCGGCCGGCGGGGAACCGCTGCGCAGCCGGGTGGAGTCCGAGCTCGCCGAGCTGGCGGCCTCCCGGCCCCGGCTGATCGCCGGTGACGTGACCCACCGCCCCGTACTGCGCGGCGCACTGGAGAGCGCGCTCGCCACCACTCGTGACGAAGTCTTCGACACGTCGCACTGATCCCCTTTTCCACCTTCGTCCTTCATCCTTCACCCTCCAACGGGAGTCACCGCCATGTCCGGAAACCGCCGGAAGACGGCCGCCGCGCTCGCTGCGACCGCCGCGATAGCGCTGTTCGCCACTGCCTGTACGGGCCAGAGCAACTCCGGTGCCAGTGATGACGCGTCCAAGGAGACGACCATCAACTTCTGGCACGGCTGGAGCGCTCCGAACGAGGTCAAGGGAATTCAGGCCACGGTCGACGCGTTCGAGAAGGCGCACCCGAATATCCAGGTGAAGGTCGTCGGCGATATGACCGACGACAAGATCAACCAGGCGCTGCGGGCAGGCGGTTCGAACGCCCCGGACGTCGTCTCTTCGTTCACCACGAACAATGTCGGAAAATTCTGCTCGTCGAAGGCCTTCGTCGATCTGAACCCCTTCCTGAAGAAGGACGGGATCGACGCGGACAAGATCTTCCCCAAGGCGATGAACGAGTACACGCAGTTCGACGGTGTGCGCTGCTCCGTACCGCTGCTCGGTGACGCGTACGGCCTCTACTACAACAAGGACGCGTTCAAGGCCGCCGGTATCACCAATCCGCCGAAGACCTGGTCGGAATTTGCCACGGACGCCAAGAAGCTGACGAAGACCAAGGGCGACTCGTACGAGCAGCTCGGTTTCATGCCGAACTACCACGGATACGAGTCGACGACCGAGCACTACCTCGGTGGCTGGGACCCGAAGTACTTCGATGCGGACGGCAAGTCGAACATCGCCAAGGACCCGGCGTTCGCCTCGATGCTCACCACTCAGAAGAAGCTGGTCGACGACCTGGGCGGCTACGAGAAGCTGGAGAAGTACCGTACGGCGTTCGGTGACGAGTGGGGCGCAAAGCACCCGTTCCACACCGGTCAGGTGGCCATGCAGCTGGACGGCGAGTGGCGGCTCGGGATGGCCGAGGAGACCAAGCCGAAGTTCGAGATCGGGGTGGCCCCGATGCCTGTCGCCGACGACGAGGCCGACACCTACGGCAAGGGCTATCTGACCGGCACCATCGCCGGTATCGCTGCCACCTCGCAGAAGCAGAACGCAGCGTGGGAGCTGGTGAAGTTCATGACGACCGACACCGACGCGGTGGTCGACTTCGCCAATGCCATTCACAATGTGCCGTCCACGCTGGAGGCGCTGAAGTCGCCGAGGCTGAAGTACGACCCGCGGTTCAAGACGTTCCTGGACATCGCCGCGAACCCGGAGAGCACCACCACACCGCCCTCGGTGAACGGCGGCGCGTACCTGGTGTCCCTGCAGAACCTCGGATTCGACATCGAGAAGGGCAAGCAGAAGGACATCGAGGCCGGTCTGGAAAAGACCGCCGAGGAAATCGACGCGGCGATCGCACAGGCGAAGTAGCACCGCGATGAGCACGAGTACACGTACGAGCACGGGCACGTACACACTCCGTTCGAAGGGCCGCCGATCGACCCTTGCCGTGAAGCACAGAAAAACGGCACTGCGGACAGCGGCCTTCATGTCGCCGTGGCTGATCGGGTTCTGCGTCTTCTTCGCCTACCCGCTGATCTCCACGCTCTATTTCTCCCTCACCGACTACGATGGTTTCGCCGCTCCGGAATTCAGCGGGCTGAAGAACTGGTCGTACGTCTTCAACGAATACCCGTTGTTCTGGCCCGCCCTGCGCAACACGCTCTGGCTGGTCGTGGTCATGGTCACCTGCCGGGTGGTGTTCGGCCTCGGCATCGGGCTGCTGATCACCAAGATCAAGACGGGTGCCGGAGTCTTCCGCACCCTGTTCTACCTGCCGTATCTGGCCCCGCCGGTCGCGGCGACCCTCGGCTTCGTCTTCCTGCTCAACCCGGGTACGGGGCCAGTCAATTCGATCCTCGGCGATCTGGGGCTGCCCACGCCGGGCTGGTTCACCGACGCCACCTGGTCCAAGCCGGCCCTGACCGCGCTCGCGGTGTGGGGGGTGGGCGACCTGATGGTGATCTTCATGGCCGCGCTGCTCGACGTACCGAAGGAGCAGTACGAGGCGGCGGAGCTGGACGGGGCGTCCGCGTACCAGCGGTTCCGCTTCGTCACCCTGCCGAACATCTCGCCGATCATCATGTTCGCCGTGGTCACCGGGATCATCCAGACCATGCAGTACTACACCCAGCCACTCGTGGCGGGGAAGGTCGCCTCTGGGGTGATGGGTGGATCCGGACAGCCTTTCGAACCGGGCTATCCCGACAAGTCGACACTGACGCTTCCGCAGCTCGTCTACAACCTCGGATTCCAGCGCTTCGACTACGGCTCCGCCTGCGTGGTCGCGCTCGTTCTCTTCGTACTCGCCATGGCGTTCACCGCACTGCTGATGCGGCGCCGCAGCGGGCTGATCCAGGCAGGTGAGTGACGTGGCGCAAGCTCTCGACACCCTCAAGGCAGCCGACCGGGCGACCGACCCGATCACCCCGGCCGAACGCACGGCACGCCGCAAGGCGCTGCTGAACTGGATCGCCGTGCACGCGCTCGGCGTCGCTGCCGCGCTCTTCTTCGTGCTGCCGTTCGTCTTCCTCCTGCTCACCTCGCTGATGAGCGACCAGCAGGCGCTGACCCGCGATCTGTGGCCGCACCCCTTCGAGTGGAGCAACTACCAGAAGGTGTTCAACACCCCGGGCTTTCTGACCTGGTGGAAGAACACACTGCTGTACGCGGGGCTCGGCACCGTCCTCACGGTCGTCTCGTCACTGCCCGTGGCGTACGCGCTCGCCAAGTTCCGCTTCCGCGGGCGGCATCTTTCGCTGATGCTCGTCATCGCGATGATGATGCTGCCGCCGCAGGTCGTCGTCATCCCGATGTATCTGTTCTGGGCGAAGCAGCTGGACATGTCCGGCACGCTCTGGCCGCTGATCATCCCGATGGCCTTCGGTGACGCGTTCTCCATCTTCCTGCTGCGACAGTTCCTGCTGACCATCCCGGACGAGTACCTCGACGCGGCGAAGGTCGACGGCTGCGGTGAGCTGCGCACCCTGCTGAAGGTCGTCGTACCGATGGCCAAGCCGGGCATCGCCGCCGTCGCGCTCTTCCAGTTCTTCTACGCCTGGAACGACTACTTCGGCCCGCAGATCTACGCCTCCGAGAACCCGGCCGCCTGGACACTCAGTTACGGTCTGGAATCCTTCAAAGGCGCGCACCACACCGACTGGAACCTGACCATGGCCGCGACCGTACTGGTCATGGCCCCCGTGATCCTCGTCTTCTTCCTCGCTCAAAAAGCTTTTGTCGAGGGCGTCACACTGACCGGAGTAAAGGGCTGACCTATGAAGCTCACAGTAGTTGGTGGCGGGTCCACCTACACACCTGAACTGATCGATGGCTTCGCCCGGCTGCGGGACACGCTGCCCATCGAGGAGCTCGTGCTCGTCGACCCGGCGGCCGACCGCCTCGAACTCGTCGGCGGCCTCGCCCGGCGGATCTTCGCCAAGCAGGGCCACCCCGGGAGGATCGTCACCACCTCGGACCTCGACGCGGGCGTCGCCGACGCCGATGCGGTCCTGCTCCAGCTGCGCGTCGGTGGCCAGGCCGCCCGCAACAAGGACGAGACATGGCCGCTGGAGTGCGGCTGCATCGGCCAGGAGACCACCGGAGCCGGCGGCCTCGCCAAGGCGCTGCGCACCGTCCCCGTCGTCCTGGACATCGCTGATCGCGTCCGCCGTACCAACCCGAACGCCTGGATCATCGACTTCACCAATCCGGTCGGCATCGTCACCCGGGCGCTGCTCCAGGCCGGGCACAAGGCCGTCGGGCTGTGCAATGTGGCGATCGGCCTCCAGCGGAAGTTCGCCAGGCTCCTCGATGTCACACCCGGTGAGGTGCACCTCGACCATGTCGGGCTCAACCACTTGACCTGGGAGCTCGGGGTCCGCCTCGGCGGTCCGGACGGCGAGAACGTCCTGCCGAAGCTGCTCGCCGAGCACGGCGACACGATCGCGGACGACCTTCGCATGCCGCGGGCGATCGTCGACCGGCTCGGCGTCGTCCCCTCGTACTACCTGCGTTACTTCTACGCGCACGACAAGGTCGTACGGGAACTCGGCACCAAGCCGTCGCGGGCGGCCGAGGTCGCCGCGATGGAGAAGGAACTCCTCGCCATGTACGGCGACCCGGCGCTGGACGAGAAGCCCGCGCTGCTCGCCAAGCGCGGCGGCGCCTTCTACTCGGAGGCGGCCGTGGACCTGGCGTCCTGCCTGCTCGGCTCGGGCGGCGCCGCTGTGCAGGTGGTCAACACGTACAACAGGGGAACGTTGCCGTTCCTGCCGGACGACGCGGTGATCGAGGTGCAGGCGAGGGTCGACGGAACGGGTGCCACCCCGCTCGCCGTACCTGAGCTGGACCCGCTGTACGCCGGTTTGATCGCCAATGTGACGGCGTACGAGGACCTCGCCCTGGAGGCCGCGCTTCGCGGAGGCCGCGACCGGGTGTTCAAGGCGCTGCTCGCGCACCCGTTGATCGGTCAGTTCGAGTACGCCGAGGCGCTCACCGACAGACTGATCGCGCACAACCGGGAGCACCTGGCGTGGGCGTGAACGCTTTGGTCCTCGCGATCGATGCGGGGAACAGCAAGACCGATGTGGCACTGATCGGTGAGGACGGAACAGTGCTGTCGGCGGCCCGCGGCGGTGGCTTCCAGCCGCCGGTCGTGGGGATCGAGGCGGCCGTGGACGTTCTCGGTGCGGCCGTCGGCCGGGCGCTGGAGCTGTCCGGCACACCGGTCGGCTCCGTCGCACATGTGTCGGCCTGTCTCGCCAACGCCGATCTTCCGGTGGAGGAGGAGCAGTTGGCGGCGGCGCTGCGTGCCCGTGGCTGGGGATCCACGGTCGAGGTGCGCAACGACACCTTCGCGATTCTGCGTGCGGGGGTGGACGAGCCGCGGGGTGTGGCCGTCGTCTGCGGTGCGGGGATCAACTGTGTCGGCATGGTCCCGGACGGACGGACCGCGCGCTTCCCCGCCATTGGCCGGATATCCGGTGACTGGGGCGGCGGTTCGGGTCTGGCCGAGGAGGCTATGTGGTTCGCCTCGCGGGCGGAGGACGGCCGCGGTGAACCGACCGAACTGGCCCGTGCCCTGCCCGGGCACTTCGGGCTCGACTCGATGTACGCGCTGATCGAGGCGCTGCATCTGGGCCGGTTCGGATTCGAGCGCCGGCACGAACTGACTCCGGTGCTCTTCGCGACCGCGGCGGCCGGGGACCCGGTGGCGGGTGCGCTGGTGGACCGGCTGGCAGAGGAGGTCGTCGCGATGGCGTCGGTCGCGCTGAGCAGGCTTGGTCTGCTGGACGAGGAGGCGCCGGTGGTGCTGGGCGGCGGCGTGCTGGCGGCCCACCACCCGCAGCTGGACGACAGGATCGCCGAACTCCTCGCGGCACGTGCCCCGAAGGCGCTGGTCCGGGTGGTGACGGAGCCTCCGGTCCTGGGGGCCGCGCTGCTCGGCCTGGATCACACGGGGGCGTCTGACGGGGTGCACGAGAGGCTGCGTGCGCAGTACAGCTGAGACGGATTTCCCCCGAGGTCGTTAGGTGCGTCCTGCGGCGTTTCGCGTCGCAGGACGCACCTTGCGCACGGGAACCGTTCAGTTGTCCCGGACGTGTTCATGAGTGGGGGATCGGTCCGCTTCGGGGTTTGGTCCGCCGATCGGCTTGATCGGCGGCTCAGGCCTTGATCGAATGCGTGTGACTGCCATCCGTGGACCAATGCAGGATCCAGGCGTTCCTGGTGTGGATGTCGGTCCCTGCGGCCATACTTCTGGCCGGGTACCAGTTCTCCGATCGGCCGGGGTCCGGGCCACCGTCAGTGACCGAGGGGGAGGTCAAGTGACATACCCGCCGAATGTACGCACGGCGCCGGGACACGCGCGGGCGCAGCCGCCCGTGCCCGCGACCGTACCCGCTCCGCCGCAGCGCGGTGCCTGGTCGGCGACGGCGGACCGGCTGCGGGCTGCGGCGACGACCGAGCCGGACAGGCTTCGGATCGTCGGGGCCGTACTGGCCCTGCTCGTCGTGGCGTTCGGGGCCGTGACGGCGTTCGAGACCGCCGACCGGGCGGCCGCGGCCGACGACGTGGTGAGACGCAGCCAGCCGCTGAGCGCCGACGCGGCGGACATCTACCGCTCGCTGGCCGATGCCGACACCGCGGCGGCGAGCGGCTTCCTGGCCGGGGCGCAGGAGCCGCAGGATGTCCGTGACCAGTACGACAAGGACATCAAGGAGGCATCCCGGCTGCTGGTGAAGGCCGCGGCCAACACGGACGCGTCGACGGCCTCCGGACGCGAGATCACCACGCTCAACGAGGAACTTCCCGGGTACGCGGGTCTGATCGAGCAGGCCCGTGCCAACAACCGGCAGGGGCTGCCGCTGGGCGGTGCGTATCTCCGGTACGCGAACCAGAAGATGACCAACGTACTGCTGCCGGCCGCCGAGCGGCTGTACACGGCGGAGACCGCGCGGCTCGACCGGGACAACGACTCGGCCAGGGCCTGGCCGTTCCTCTCGCTCGGGCTCGGTGTCGTGACACTGGCCGCACTGTTCTGGGCGCAGCGGCGCAACTACCGCAGGACGAACCGGGTCTTCAACCAAGGGCTGCTCGTGGCGACCGCCGCGTCCACTGTGGTGCTGCTGTGGCTGGCTGTGGGGCACACAGTGGCGCGGTCCGCACTACTGGACGCCGACGTACATGGGCAGCAGTCCCTCGATGTTCTCAACCATGCGCGGATCGACTCGTTGAAAGCGCGCGCCAATGAGAACCTCACGCTTGTCGCCCGCGGCGCAGTACTCACCCCGGACGGCAGGAACGACAAGTACGAGACCGACTTCAACACGGGCATGAAGGCCCTCGGCGAAGAGCTGGGGAAGGCCGGAAGGCTCGCCGACGACTCCCAGGGGAGCGGGCCGGTGGCAAACGCCGTCGACGGTGTCTCCGAGTGGCAGAGCCGCCACCGGACCGCCCGCACGACCGATGACAGCGGCGACTACAAGGGCGCGCTGAAGCAGATCATCGGGCCGAAGGACTCCACGGGTGAGTCCTTCAACCGCGTGGACGAAGCGCTGGAGCAGGCACTCGCCCATGAGCAGAGCGAGTTCGCCCGGGCCGCGAAGCATGGGCGCGGGGCGCTGGGCGGGCTGCCGATCGGGGCTGCCGCGCTCGCCGCACTGGGGGCTCTCGCCGCGGTCCTCGGGGTCAACCGCAGGCTCTCGGAGTACCGGTGAGAGGGGGAGCGATGGCCAGGATGCGCACTGGGTCCGCCCGCGGCAGGCTACGCGGCTGGGGCGGAGTGACGGGCATGGCCGTGGCCTGCGCGGTGACGGCGTCGCTCACCCTGCTGCCGCTCTCCCACGGCGGCGCCGACGCCCTCGTCGACGACGCCTCGGGGTCGGGTACGGCACGGGCGGTGCAGGCGCGGGCCGACGAGTGCACGGACCCGGAGGCGAGCCTGCCGCCGTCGAGCGCCGACGGTCCGAGCATCGCGAAGATCAAGGCACGCGGGAAGCTGATCGCGGGCGTCGACCAGAACAGCTTCAGCTGGGGGTACCGCAATCCGGAGAGCGACGAGTTGGAAGGCTTCGACATCGCTCTGGTGCGGGCCATCGCCAGGGACATCCTGGGCGATCCCGACGCGGTGATCTTCCGCGCCATACCCACCAACCAGCGGGTCGCCGCCCTGGAGAACGGCAAGGTCGATGTCGTCGTCCGGACGATGACCATCAACTGCAGCCGACTGGAACAGGTTTCGTTCTCCACGGCCTACTTCCAGGCCGGGCAGCAGGTCCTCGCGCCGAAGAAGTCGACGATCAGCGGGTTCGACAAGTCCCTGGCCGGCAAGCGGGTCTGCACGGCCGAGGGCTCCACCGCGTACGAGGCGCTGGAGAAGCAGTCGTTCGGCTCGGTCTTCAAGGACCCGCACGACGGCACCGTGGCGGACGAGGACCAGCTGACCGTCCCCAACCAGCTGGACTGCCTGGTGCGGTTGCAGATGGGCGAGGTCGACGCGGTGGTCACGGACAACGCGCTGGCGGCCGGACAGGCGGCTCAGGACCCGGCGGTCGAGCTCAAGGGCGACAAGCCGTTCACCACCGAGTACTACGGCGTGGCGACGAAACTCGGTGCGAACGACCTGGTGGCCCGGGTCAACCAGGTGCTGGTCGACTACCGCAGCGGTGGCGCGAACAGCCCCTGGATGCTGTCGTACCGGAAGTGGCTGGAGGCCGGTCTGCCGGGTATATCTGCGCCGCCTGCCCCCAAGTACCGGAGCAACTAGCGCCGGGCCGGCCAGGTGTGCGCGCAGGCGCGGACCGGCCGGTGCGGCAGTGGCACTGATCCTGCCGGGCCTGTCCCGGCAGAAGAGCGGAGAGGTGATCGATGGGCGCGGGCCCCTTCCCCGGCTATGCGGCCAGGCCCCCCGGCCCGGTCATGGACCGGGATGAGGCGGACCGTGCGCTGGCCCGGCTGGGCGCGGAGCACGAGGCGATCGAGACCTCGCTCCTCGCCCTGCAGGACCACGCCGGCCGCCGGCTCCTGGAGGGCGCGGATCTGACCGGTGTCACCAAGGAACGCTGGGTCTCCACCGAGCAGTCGATCACGCTGCTGTGGAAGTACTTCGACGCGTACGCGGGGGCGCTGGCCGAGGCCCGCGCGGTGCGGGCCCGCCGTCGCCACCCCAACCGGGACGACCTGGTGGCCCTCACCGAACTGCTGCGCGGCCAGGGTGTCACGGTGGCCCATGCGGCCGGCCCCCCCGGCCCGTCGGTCACGGGCCCGGCCAAGCTCTCCGAGCGATTCACGCTGGAGGAGCTGGTCGCCCGGATGAACGACCTGTACGCCCGCTCGCTGGACATGGTCGTCGCCTCCGACTCCGTGTGGTCCGCGCTGCCCGCCCGGATAGATCTCCTCGCCGCCGAACTGCACCGCACCCGCTCGCTGGCGCACTCCGTCGGCGTGCGCCCCGGGGAGCACCCGGCGGGCGACGACCTGGAGGCGATCACCCGTGAACTGACCGCACTGCGGGGCCAGGTGATCTCCGATCCGCTCGCGTTCTGGCTGTCGGGCCCCGGCAGTTCGGCGCCCGGCGGCGGACGCCCCGACACGACGCGCTACGACCGGGCGGCCCGCGCCCTGGACGACGTACGCCGCGAGATCGAAGCGGTGCTCGCGGTCCGGCAGGACGCCGAGCAGCGTCTGGTCCACCTGCGTGATGTCCTCTCCCGCGCGGACCGCACCCTGACCGAGGCCCGGTCGGCGCGCGGCGAGGTACTGGCGAAGATCGCCGCCTCCGAGGTGCCCGCGGTCAGCGGCCCGGCGACCGCACTTCAGGAGCGGCTGGCCGCCGCTTCGGAGTACCGCAGGAATGCCCAGTGGCACCGGCTCTCCCCGCTCCTGGAGACGCT
The DNA here is from genome assembly GCF_040297265.1 of Streptomyces sp. NPDC001832. Taxonomy (NCBI): domain Bacteria; kingdom Bacillati; phylum Actinomycetota; class Actinomycetes; order Kitasatosporales; family Streptomycetaceae; genus Streptomyces; species Streptomyces sp. NPDC001832. Next base: position 81,483 of record NZ_JBEOYU010000005.1, on the reverse strand, counting down.
GGAGCGGGAGGCCGAGGAGGAATTGCTGCGGGCCCGTGAGTCGCTGACCGCGGTCACAGCTCCGCTGGCCGTACGGGCGGAGCTGCGCGGCAGGCTCGACGCGTACAAGGCGAAGGTCGCCCGCCACGGTATGGCCGAGGACCCGCTGCTGATCGAGCGGTACGACGCGGCGCGCCGGATGCTGTGGAGCGCACCGTGCGATCTGCGGGTCGCCGCGCAGGCGGTGCTGCGCTACCAGGAGACGGCGGCCGAACTGCTGTCCCAGGACCGGACCTCGGGACCGGAGGACCGGCGATGAATACGGGTGTGCGCAAGGTGGAAGGGCCGCTGCGGCGGCGGGGCGAACAGGGGGACGGACCATGAGTGCGCAGTGCCAGCGCCCCGCGTGCGAGGGCAGTTACGAGGACGTGGGCGGCGGTGAGCTGTACTGCGACACCTGCGGTCTGGCTCCGGTGGTCTCACCGAATGGCCTGGTGAGTTCGCAGCCCACCGGGATCGCGGGCGGCGGTGGCGCGAGCGGCAGGGGCAGTAACAGCAGTTCGCGGGGCTCGTCCCGGGCGTCCTCGCGTTCCTCGTCCCGCTCGTCGACCTCGCGGCGTTCCGTTTCGGGGCGGCTCTCGCGCTCGCTGTCCGGTGGTGCCACGTCCCGTTCGGTGTCGGTGCGTTCCTCCGGTTCGTCCACGGGCGCGTCTTCCGGCCGGGGGAAGCTGGGCGCGGGCCTGGTGCAGGTGCCGGACGTGCCGCGCCCCGACCCGCGCTCCGCTGTGATGGAGAACCCGGAGGTGCCGGAACGGAAGCGTTTCTGTTCACGTTCGGACTGCGGGGCACCGGTGGGCCGGGCCCGCCGCGAACGGGCGGGCCGAACGGAGGGGTTCTGCACCAAGTGCGGCCACCCGTACTCCTTCGTGCCCAAGCTCCACGAGGGCGACATCGTGCACGGCCAGTACGAGGTCGCGGGCTGTCTGGCGCATGGCGGGCTCGGCTGGGTCTATCTCGCGGTCGACCGTGCGGTGTCCGACCGCTGGGTGGTCCTCAAGGGCCTGCTCGACACCGGTGACCAGGACGCCATGGCGGCCGCCATCTCGGAGCGCCGCTTCCTCGCCGAGATCGAGCACTCCAACATCGTCCGGATCTACAACTTCGTCGAGCATCTCGACCAGCGCACCGGCTCGCTCGACGGCTACATCGTGATGGAGTACGTCGGCGGCAAGGCGCTCAAGGCGCTCGCGAACGAGCGCCGGACCCCGGCCGGGAAGCGTGATCCGCTGCCGGTCGAGCAGGCGTGCGCGTACGGCATCGAGGCGCTGGAGGCGCTCGGCCATCTGCACAGCCGCAACCTGCTGTACTGCGACTTCAAGGTCGACAACGCGATCCAGACCGAGAACCAGCTGAAGCTGATCGACATGGGAGCGGTCCGCAGAATGGACGACGACGAGTCGGCCATCTACGGCACGGTGGGCTATCAGGCACCGGAGGTCGTGGAGGTCGGTCCCTCGGTCGCCTCCGACCTGTACACGGTCGCGCGGACACTCGCGGTGCTCACCTTCGACTTCCAGGGCTACACCAACGTCTTCGTGGACTCGCTGCCGGACCCGGACAACATCGAGGTGTTCCGGACCTATGAGTCGTTCTACCGGCTGCTGGTACGGGCCACCGACCCGGATCCGGCGCGGCGGTTCGCCTCGGCGGCGGAGATGGCGGAGCAGCTGACGGGTGTGCTGCGCGAGGTGGTGTCGCTGCAGACGGGGCGGCCGCGGCCTGCTCTGTCGACGCTGTTCGGTACAGAAGTACGGGTCACGGACACGCAGTTGTTCGCAGAGCTGACGGATGATGTGTCACGGCTGGGGGCACGGGCTGCTGCTTCGGCGTCGTCCGGGCGCTCCGGCGCGCACGGTCGGCCGGTGATTCCGGCTCCCCGTGTTCCGGCCACCGGCTACGGTGCGCCGTCGGGGCCCTATGACCCGAACGGCCCCCGGCTGGCCTGGTTCGACGCACGGGCCACCTCGCTCGCGCTGCCCGTGCCCCGGGTCGACGCGAGCGACCCCAACGCGGGCTTCCTCGCCGGACTGATGACCACCGCACCCTCCGAAATGTTCGCCGCGCTGAACGCCGTACCCATGGCGTCGCCGGAGACCCGGCTGCGTGAGCTGCGCGCCCGCCTGGAGATGAACGAGCCCGGTGCGGCCGGGCGGACGCTGATGGCACTGGAGAGCCAGTACCCGGACGACTGGCGGGTCGTCTGGTACCGCGGCGTCACCTCGCTGGTGACCGGTGACAACGAGAACGCGGCGCTCGCCTTCGACGCGGTGTACGACGCGTTCCCCGGTGAGCCGGCGCCCAAGCTGGCGCTGGGTATCTGTGCGGAGGTGCTGGGCCAGCTGGACAACGCCGCCGAGTACTACCGGCTGGTGTGGACGACCGACCCGAGCTTCGTCAGCGCCGCGTTCGGCCTGGCCCGGGTGCAGCTCGCCGCCGGGAACCGGGCCGGGGCCGTCAGTGCGCTGGAGTCCGTTCCGGAGGCGTCGATCCACTACACGGCGGCCCGGGTCGCCGCGGTGCGCGCCCGGCTGCGTGAACGCGCACCCGACGAACCCCTGATCGTCGATCTGATGGCCGCCGCGGCCCAGGTCTCGGGGCTGGCTGGTTTCGGTCTGGACGCGGTGCGCCGCGAGCAGTTGTCGACAGAGGTGCTGGGGACGGCGCTCGACTGGGTACTCTCCGGTAGTCCAACGGCTCGGTCCTCGGCCCCGCAGCCGTACCCGCCTGCCGGGTCGACCGGGCCGAGAACGCTGCTCGGCAGTGAACTGAACGAGCGCGGCCTGCGTTTCGGGCTGGAGCGTTCGTACCGGATGCTCGCCCGGCTCGCAGAGCCCGGCGACGAGAGGATCGAACTGGTGGAGCGGGCCAACCGTTTCCGCCCTCGGACGTGGGTGTGAAAATGTCGCAGAAGCCCCAGGAGACGGCCTTGTCGAAGTGTCCCGGCTGCGAAGAGCCGCTGGAGCGGGGGGACCTGTTCTGCGGTGCGTGCGGGTACGACCTGTCGGCCGTGCCCGAACCGCCGCAGGACCACCCGACGATCGCCATGACCGTGCCGGCCAAGAGCGGCACGGCGAGCGCCGCCCGCGCTGGGTCGGGTCGCCCGGCAGCGGTCCGGTTCGACGAACCGGGCGGATCCGGCGACTTCGAGCTGGCCGCGCCCGGGGCCGCACCCGCGTCCACGCCGTCCGCCGAGGCGCCCGCACCCGCGCCCGCACCCGACCCCCGTACCCCTGCCGCGGAGCCGACCTCCACGCCACCGGCCGGCACCAAACTGTGTGTGGCCTGCCGCGCCGGTCGTGTCGACACCGACGGCTACTGCGAGAACTGCGGTCACGCCCAGCCGCGCGAGCGCGACCACATGGAGCAGGAGCTCGGTTCGGTGGCCGCCGTCAGCGACCGAGGGCTGCGCCACCACCGCAACGAGGACTCGTTCGCGCTGTCGACCACCGCCCTGCCCGACGGTTCACCGGCCGTCGTCGCGATCGTCTGTGACGGCGTCTCATCGGCGAGCCGCCCCGACGAGGCGTCTGCGGCCGCCGCGAGCGCCGCCAACGAAGCGCTTCTGAAGTCGCTGCCGCGCGGCACCCATCCGCAGCAGGCGATGCACGAGGCGATCGTCGCAGCCTCCGAGGCGGTCAGCTCCCTGGCCGAGGATCCCGGCCAGGCCATGGAGCACGCCCCGCACCGCCACCAGAACGCCCCGGCGTGCACCTTGGTCGGCGCGGTGGTGGCGAGCGGTCTGCTGGTCGTCGGCTGGGTCGGCGACAGCCGCGTCTACTGGGTGCCGGACGACCGCACCAACCCGCCCGCCCGGCTGACCGAGGACGACTCCTGGGCCGCGCAGATGGTGGCGGCGGGCCTGATGAACGAGGCCGAGGCGTACGCGGACAAACGCGCCCACGCCATCACGGGATGGCTCGGCGCCGACGCGTACGAACTGGAGCCGCACACCGCGTCCTTCAAACCGGACCGGTCCGGTCTCGTGGTGGTGTGCACGGACGGCCTGTGGAACTACGCGGAATCGGCGGCCGAGATGGCCGCGGTCGTGCCGGCCGATGCGCAGCTGCGGCCGTTGCACGGTGCCCAGGTGCTGGTGGGTCATGCACTCGACGGTGGGGGCCACGACAACGTAACAGTGGCTCTGCTGCCGTTCGCCGTACCGCCGCAGGGGGCAGGATCGGCCTGCGGCAACACATGACTGCCGTTCCGTAACGCTTGGTTCCGTTTCCGTCCACCCACCCCTGGCACCTTTACCCGCCTTCACCCGCTTTTGCTCGTATTTCTGCCCTCACAGCTGTCTTCGCCCGACACCTGGAGCCTCAAGGAGCCGATCAGATGGCCAACTTCTCCAAGTCGAACGTGCCGCAGTTCTCCGTCGAGGTGTACCAGAACGAATATCTGCCGGAGGGCGGTCGCGAGGTCAATGCGATCGTCACGGTCGTCTCGACCGGAGGAGGCACCACCGGCGGCGTCCCGCTGTCCGGTGCGGCTGCGACTCCCACGCACGTAGCGGGGCAGGCGCCGAAAGCCGCCGTGGTGATCATGGTCGACTGCTCCGGTTCGATGGACTATCCGCCGACGAAGATGCGCAACGCCCGCGATGCGACGGCCGCGGCCATTGACACCCTGCGCGACGGCACCTCGTTCGCCGTGGTCGGCGGTACGCACGTCGCCAAGGAGGTCTACCCGGGCAACGGAAGGCTCGCCGTCGCCGATGCGCACACCAAGGCCCAGGCGAAGGAGGCCCTGCGTGCGCTCAGCGCCGGTGGCGGTACGGCGATCGGCACCTGGCTGCGGCTGACCGACCGGCTGCTCGGCGCCGCCGATGTGGAGATCCGGCACGGCATCCTCCTCACCGACGGGCGCAACGAGCACGAGGCGCCGGAGGATCTGCGGGCCGCTCTCGAATCCTGCGCAGGCCGCTTCACCTGTGACGCCCGGGGTGTCGGCACCGACTGGGAGGTGAAAGAGGTCACAGCCATAGCTTCCGCGCTGCTCGGCACGGCCGACATCGTCGCCGACCCGGCGGGGCTGGCCGCGGACTTCACGCAGATGATGGAGAACACGATGGGCAAGGGGGTCGCGGATGTCGCGCTGCGGCTCTGGACGCCCGTCGGGGTCGAGATCAAGTTTGTGAAACAGGTCGCACCGACGGTCGTCGATCTGACCGGCCGCCGCACCGAAGCGGGCCCCCGCGCCGGGGACTATCCCACAGGTTCCTGGGGAGACGAGTCCCGTGACTACCACGTGTGCGTAAAGGTGCCGGAGGCCGGGATCGGGCAGGAGATGCTGGCGTCCCGCGTCTCGCTGATCCTCCCCGGCCCGTCGGGCGGAGCCCCGAAGACCCTTTCGCAGGGTCTGGTACGGGCGGTGTGGACGGAGGACATGGTGGCGTCCACCTCCATCAACCCACAGGTCGCGCACTACACGGGCCAGGCGGAACTGGCACAAGTCATCCAACAGGGGCTCAATGCCCGCAAGTCGGGAGACTTCGACGGCGCGACCGCGAAACTGGGCCGGGCGGTGCAGCTGGCATCGGCGTCCGGGAACGAGGACACTGCGAAACTGCTTTCGAAGGTGGTGGACGTCGTCGATGCCGCGACCGGTACTGTGCGACTGAAGGCGAAGGTCGCGGAAGCCGACTCGATGACACTCGAAACACGCTCCACCAAGACCGTTCGCGTCAAGAAATAGCAGCACAGCACAGTCGGGCCGCCCGGCCGGAGCGATCCGCCGCGTGGCGAAGAGCAAGCAAGAAGTGACGGCCCCCGAGGGCCGGACGAGGAGAGGAGGAAGCGCCGACATGCCGACCTGCCCGAACGGACACCAGTCGGGTTCCGATGACTGGTGCGAGGTCTGCGGCCATCGCATGGCCGGAGCGGGCGCGCCTGCGGGTGCGGTCCCCCCGCCGCCTCCCCCGCCGCCCGCTCCCGGTTACGGCCACCCGCAGGGCCCCGGCCCCGATGCGACCCAGCAGGCCGAGCTCTGCCCGCAGTGCCGCACACCGCGTGAGGCGATGGCGCCGTTCTGCGAGGAGTGCCGCTGGAACTTCCTCACGAACACCGCGACGTCATACACGCCGCTGGCGCCGTCCCACAGCGTTCCCGGCCCTCCGCCCGGTCTCAATCTGCCGCCCGGCTTCCAGGCAAAGCAGCCGCCGAGCCCTCAGCAGCAGCAGCGCGATCCATTCGAGTACCAGGGCTCGCGGCCCTCGCAGGTGAACCGCCCGGCCGAGCCGCTCTCCCCCGACCTGGGAAGCCGGCCCGGGCCCCCGGCGCCGGGGCCGCAGTCACCGGGGCCGCAGTCACCGCAGCCGCCGCATCCGTTCCAGCAGCAGGGGCCGCCACCGCCGCCCCTCCAGCAGCAGACCGCGCCTCCCCCGCTGTTCCAGCAGCAGTCGGCGCCACCCGCGTTCGAGCGGCCCGGACCGCCCGCCCCGCAGGCCCCCCAGCCGCCTGCCCCGCCGCAGGCGCCGCACTCCGGCGATGACGACGACTGGACGCTGTCGCCGCCGTCCGGGACGCAGGCCCCGCAACCGCCGGCACCGCAGCAATCGCCGGCCCCGCAGCAGCAGCAATCGCCGCTCCCGGGTCAGAACCAGAACCAGCCGCCCGCGACCTGGACCGCGGTCATTGCCCCGGACCGTGAGTACTTCCTGGCGATGATGCAGCGCAGCGGTCCCGAGGCGACCGGGCTCAACCTGCCCGCATACTCCCCGGAGCAGCAGCTTCCGCTGACTGGCAGCCAGATCACCGTCGGTCGCCGCAGGCACAGCACCGGCGAGTCCCCCGACATCGATCTGTCCGTGCCGCCGGAGGACCCGGGCGTCTCGCACCAGCACGCGGTGCTGGTGCAGCAGCCCGACGGCAGCTGGGCCGTGGTCGACCAGAACTCCACCAACGGCACCACGCTCAACGGCGCCGAGGACCCGATCCGGCCCTATGTCCCCGTCCCACTCCAGGACGGCGACCAGGTGCACGTCGGGGCGTGGACGACGATCACGATCCGCCGGGGCTGACCCGCGCTACCCGCTGAACAGTGGCCAGGCGTACGGCCCCTCGGGGTCGTCCAGCCAGGCCCACTGCCGCCCGTCCCGGACCGTGATGCCGAACCTCTCCCGCTCGGGGCGCCTCTCGCGCTGCCAGAGGGAGAGGGCCTCGCGCGGGTCGAGGGTGGCCTCGGTCAGCATCAGCAGGAACTGGAAGAGCTCGTTGTGGCTGACGCGCCTCGGCAGTGCGCCGGTGTGCGGGCGCCGCACGGGCTGCGGCTGTGTGCCACGCAGCGATACGAAGTACGCGGGCGTGTGCAGAAACCGGCCCTCGGCGTACTTTCCGTGCGCCCCTTCCCGTACCCGCAGCGCGATCAGCCCGGTGGCGAACGGTGCCAGTATCCGTGCGTCGGACGTGCACTGGTCCAGCCAGGCCTGCGGTACGCACGGCAGGGTGCAGGTCGCGATGATCCGGTCGTACGGGCCGCGCGGGGGCCAGCCCCGTGCCCCGTCCCCAGTGATCACCGCCGGGTGGTATCCGGCCGCCGCCAGATGCCGGCGGGCCGACTCGGTGATCTCCGGGTCGAGGTCGACGGTGGTCACGGCGTCGTCACCGAGCCGGTGCGCGAGCAGCGCCGCGTTGTAGCCGCTGCCCGCGCCGATCTCCAGGACCCGCTGCCCTTCCCGTACGTCCAGCTCTTCGAGCATCCGGGCCATCAGCGACGGCTGGCTGCTCGACGAGATCAGCTCACCGTCCCGTATCCGGGTGGCCAGCGCCACGTCCGCGTACGCCCCGCGCAGCCACTGCGCCCGCCTGACCGGGTCGGGGTCCTCGCACCACAGGCGGTCGAATCCACCGCCCACGAAGTAGTACGGCACGAAGAGATGCCGCGGCACCTCCTCGAACGCGGCCAGCCATTGCGGGTCACCCAGCGCCCCGCCGGCGACGATCCCGCGCACCATCGCCGACCGCTCCTCGGCGGCGGCCGCGGCGAACTGATCCGGGTACGCGTCGTCCATACCTCCACCTTCCTGCGCCGGGGCCCCAGGGGCCAGGAACCGGGCCGGGGCAGGTCCTGTCCTGCCAGACGTCGCGTGGCGGACGGCAGTTCGAAGAGGCAGGACCTAGGACCCGGGTCCTCGGCCGGTGCGTCTGCGACGATGGACGGGTGACAGAGATTCCGCGCGACACGCTGCAGGAGCAGACCTTCTACGAGCAGGTCGGCGGTGAGGAGACCTTCCGGCGCCTGGTACACCGCTTCTACCAGGGAGTCGCCGAGGACCCGCTGCTCCGGCCGATGTATCCGGAGGAGGATCTGGGTCCGGCCGAGGAGCGGTTCAGGCTGTTCCTGATGCAGTACTGGGGTGGGCCCCGTACCTACAACGAGCAGCGCGGACATCCCCGGCTGCGGATGCGGCACGTTCCGTTCCGGGTGGACCGGGCAGCTCATGATGCGTGGCTGAGCCATATGCGGGTCGCCCTCGACGAGCTCGGACTGGCGCCGGAGCACGAGCGGCGACTGTGGGACTACCTCGCCTATGCCGCCGCCTCGATGGTGAACACCGAGGGCTGAGCACGCGCCCCTGTCCCCTTGTCTGTCCCCGCCGTTGCTCAGCCCGGGCGCACCGCCACCGCGAGCGTGCCGAGTCCGGCGCCCGGGCCGCGCAGGGCGATCGAGCCGAACGGGGTGCGCAGCCGCAGCCAGGAGCCGGCCGCGAGCAGGGCGACCGGGAAGTCCGGCGCCGGGCGAAGGAAGCCCAGCGCCTGAGCGGCGTGGACGGCCCGCAGCGGAAGTTCGGTGCCGGCGACCGTGCGCGACCAGATCTCGCGCCCGATCAGGTCCCGCTCCGCCCGGGTACGGCGGTCCTCGGGCAAGGCCTCGTCGCGGGAGCGGAACTCCGCCACCGCGGCGGTGACCGCTGTGCGCAAGGAGACCGGGTCGGGCAGGCCCGGAAGTTCGTGCCAGCCGCCGCGGGGCGGCAGGACACCCGTCCACGGCGGCCCGGTGACGGGTGCGGGCAGGGCGCCCGAACCGGCTGCCGGGCCCTCGGTGTCGAGGGTTTCGAGGAGTTCACCGGCGGACACCGTGACGTCGAAGTCGTGCGGACCGGCCAGCCTCGCCGCCCGGATCGCCAGTACCTCGAACGACGGCGGCCTGCCGAACACGGCCAACGCACTGCCGCCCGCCTGCATCCGCACCGCGGCGGCCCGGTCGTAGCGGAGCAGCCGGCCGAGGAAGGCCGCGAGATCCGCGGCCTCCCTCGGGTCGGTGAACTCCAGCGACCGCACGGGCACCGTCATGCTGCGGCAGGCTCCTCGGCCAGGTACTGCTGGAGGAAGAGCTTCTCCTCGGCGGAGATCCGCCGGGGCCGTTCCTCGGCCAGGTCGTACGGCACGACGACGGTCGAGGCCCGTACGTAGACCTGGTCCGGGTCCTTGATCTCGTAGGCGATCGTCAGCGACGCGGCACCGATCCTCGTGACCCATGACTCGACGGTCACCGGCTCGTGCCGGTGGACCAGTGGCCGTACGTAGTCGATCTCGTGCCGGGCCACTACGGACCCGCCCGAGAAGGACGGCGAACCGTCCCCCGGCGCCAGCCGGAACATGAAGTCGATGCGCGCCTCCTCCAGATAGCGGAGGAAGACCACGTTGTTCACGTGGCCGAAGGCGTCCATGTCCGACCAGCGCAGCGGGCAGTTGTAGATGTGACGTGCCAAGACGATCAGCCTCGCGTGAGCTTCTTGTACGTGGCACGGTGCGGGCGAGCCGCGTCCGCGCCGAGGCGGTCGACCTTGTTCTTCTCGTACGACTCGAAGTTGCCCTCGAACCAGTACCACTTGGAGTCGCCCTCGTACGCCAGGATGTGCGTGGCGACGCGGTCCAGGAACCAGCGGTCGTGCGAGATGACCACAGCGGCGCCCGGGAACTCCAGCAGGGCGTTCTCCAGCGAGGACAGGGTCTCGACGTCGAGGTCGTTGGTGGGCTCGTCGAGAAGCAGCAGGTTGCCGCCTTCCTTGAGCGTCAGCGCCAGGTTCAGGCGGTTGCGCTCACCACCGGAGAGAACACCGGCCGGCTTCTGCTGGTCCGGGCCCTTGAAACCGAACGCGGAGACATACGCCCGCGAGGGCATCTCGACCTGGCCGACGTTGATGTAGTCCAGCTCGTCCGAGACGACGGCCCAGAGGGTCTTCTTCGGGTCGATGTTGGCGCGGGTCTGATCGACGTAGGAGATCTTGACCGTGTCACCGATCTTGATGGAGCCGGTGTCCGGGGTCTCCAGGCCCTGGAGCATCTTGAACAGCGTGGTCTTGCCCGCGCCGTTCGGACCGATGACGCCGACGATGCCGTTGCGCGGCAGCGTGAACGACAGGTCGTCGATGAGGACCTTGTCGCCGAAGGCCTTCGAGAGGTTCTCGACCTCGACGACGATGGAACCGAGCCGCGGGCCCGGCGGAATCTGGATCTCCTCGAAGTCCAGCTTCCGCATCTTGTCCGCCTCGGCCGCCATCTCCTCGTAACGGGCCAGACGCGCCTTGGACTTGGTCTGCCGACCCTTGGCGTTGGAGCGGACCCACTCCAGCTCTTCCTTGAGCCGCTTGGCGCGCTTCTCGTCCTTGCGGCCCTCGACCTTGAGGCGGGCGGCCTTCTTGTCGAGGTACGTGGAGTAGTTGCCCTCGTACGGCAGGGCGCGGCCGCGGTCGAGCTCGAGGATCCACTCGGCGACGTTGTTCAGGAAGTAGCGGTCGTGGGTGACTGCGACCACGGCGCCCGCGTACTTCGAGAGGTGCTGCTCCAGCCAGTTCACCGACTCGGCGTCGAGGTGGTTGGTGGGCTCGTCGAGGAGCAGCAGGTCGGGGGCCTCGATCAGCAGCTTGCACAGCGCGACGCGGCGCTTCTCACCACCGGAGAGGTTGACGACCGGCCAGTCGCCGGGCGGGCAGCCCAGGGCGTCCATGGCCTGCTCCAGCTGGGCGTCCAGGTCCCACGCGTTGGCGTGGTCCAGGTCCTCCTGGAGCTTGCCCATCTCCTCCATCAGCGCGTCGGAGTAGTCGGTCGCCATGAGCTCGGCGACCTCGTTGAAGCGCTTGAGCTTGCCCATGATCTCGGCGGCGCCGTCCTGGACGTTCTCCAGGACCGTCTTCGCCTCGTCGAGCTGCGGCTCCTGCATGAGGATGCCGACGCTGAATCCGGGCGACAGGAACGCGTCACCGTTGGACGGCTGCTCCAGGCCCGCCATGATCTTCAGCACCGTGGACTTACCGGCGCCGTTGGGGCCCACCACACCGATCTTCGCCCCGGGCAGGAAGTTCAGGTTGACGTCATCAAGGATCACCTTGTCGCCGTGCGCCTTGCGCGTCTTGCGCATGGTGTAGATGTACTCAGCCAAGAGAAACCGTCCGGCTATCGATGTGTGGGCAGATACACCCCATCTTGCCTGACGTCCACCCCGGGATGGAAACCAGTCCGGTCCGCGGTACACCCCATCCCGCCTCCCGGCACGCACCGCCCCGTCTTCCAGCATGCCGACGGCCCCGGTACGCGGACGTGTACCGGGGCCGTCATCAGGCAAATGTGTCAGATTGCCTGCTGTTCGTCACTCCGTGATTACTGGGCGGAGGACTGCGTCTTGCGCTTGCGGAGGAAGAAGACCGCGCCGCCGCCGACGACGACGAGGGCGATCGCGACGCCCGCGATGATCGGGGTGGCGCTGGAGCCACCGGTCTCGGCGAGGTCACCCGAGCCACCGGTCGAGCCGCCACCGGTCGTGGCCGGGGCGGGCTTGTCACCGCCCGTCTGGGTGTCTGTGCCGGTGCCGCTGGTGCTGCTGCCGCTGGTCTTGCAGTCCAGGACGCCCTTGAACGTCTTCGAGAAGCCACCGGGCCCGGTGATCGTGAAGTCGTACGCCTGGTCCTCGCCGACCGGGACGGTCACCGTCTCGGACGTGCCCGCCTCGATGGTGTGCTCCGCCCCGGCCAGCTCAAACGTGAACGCCTCGTCGCCCGTGTTGCTCGCGGTGACGTCCACGCCGCCCTTGGCGCAGTTCTTCTTCGCCGAGACCGCCGGGATCGCCCCCTGCTTGGCCCAGGTCGCGGTGGCGGTCGCGGAGACCGTGGACTCGCTGGAGCCGGCCAGGATCATGGTCTGGCTCTTGGTCACCCCGGCGAAGGCCCGGCCGACCGGCACCGACGTGGTGGCCTGCACGGTCAGCGAGGCGGAACCGTCGGTGGTGCCCGCCGGTACGTCGAAGTAGAGCTCAGCCCCGTTGGCCGCCGCAGTCACGGGCTTGCCGCTCTTGTCGGTGACCTTGACACCGCTGGCGGCGTCGACGGGCGGGGTCACGGAGACCTGGCTCGCATTGGTACGGACGGTGACCGGCCCGAGCCGCTCACCAGACTTGCCGGAGACCGCGGCCGAGTCCAGGGCGAGGGATGCCTTGGGCTCAGCCTGGTCGACGGCGTTCTGCTCCAGCCAGTCGGCAAGCTTCTCGGCCTGGCTGTCGGCCGCGTCGACATCGGCATCGTCCGAGTAGCGCCAGATCGCGACCTGGGTGCCCGCCGCTGCGGTCTTCTCGGTGAGCGGTCCGGTACCGGCCTGCCGGGCGAGCGCCGCGAGGTCGTCGACCTGCGGGTAGGAGTGCTCCAGGATCCAGCGGATCTTGCCCGCGTTCTTGTTGCTGCCGAGCGAGGTCTGGTTCCAGGGGGTCTCCAGGTACTTCGCCTGGTCCTGGGTGGGGTTGTTGATGTCGATGCAGTACGTCTTGAGCTTGCCGCCGCCGTCGACGGTCATCTCGAAGAGACCGGCCGGCACCGGCTCGTCCTTGCCGTTCACGTGCAGCACGGCGCGGTCGTAGGTCTTCAACCCGTCCAGGACCGCGGCCGCGCCACCTTGGTGCTGCGGCGCCTCGTCGGCGACCGCGCTGCCCGCGCCGACGAGGGCGCCTGCCATGACCAAACCGGATGCCACCACCGAGGCGGCCAGCCGGGCTATGCCCCGCCGCCGTGGAGAAATGGTCGTCTCCGCGGACGACAAAATGGTCGCTGAAGAAGCAGAAAACACAGAATTCCCCTCCGGGCGAGACCCTCCGCGCCTGATGCGCGTGTGTGGGGGATTGTCCCGCCAGTCGACTCAAGTGCCCCGTGAGTACTGGGGAATCCTAAAGACGAAGCGATGAACAGTCCCCCTCCATACCGTCGTACAACCATTCCGAATCGGAATCGTTATCGCCGGTATCGCGCGAGCGGCTCCGCGCCCCTCGGTCCACCCTGATCCGCCCAGTTCCAGTCACGTAACCGATGCAAGCTCCTGGTCACCCTTCTGACGCCTCGCCGACCGCTTGGCTCGCTGCTGCCCGACCCGTTCGCCCGGTTCACTCAGTTCACTCAGTTCGCCCTGTTCACCCCCTGCCTCCCGTTCACCCCGCCCGGCCCGTTCGGCTCGTGACACGTCGTAGGAACCACCCGACCCATCCACCCCCTCCGATTCACCCGAGCGTCTCGACCCGCCCGTTTCACCCGCCCTGTCCACGCGCCCCAAGCGCGTCATCAGCCCCGGATCACCCCTCAACACCCGTCGGAACGCAGCCGTCCCCCGGGTCAGATCGTGTCCCACCGCGACCGCTTCGATGTCCACGAACGTCCGGTGCCGGCCCTCCCGTTCCTCCTCGCGCACCTTCAGCCTGCCGTGCACGACAAGCGGTTCTCCGACGGAGACGGAACCGGACAGATTCGACGCCAGAGTCCGCCAGGCCCACACGGTGTAAAAGCTGGTGTGCCCGTCCGTCCAGGACTGCTTCTCGCGGTCCCAGCGGCGCGGCGTCACCGCGAACCGGAATCGCGCCATTCCGCCGGTCGCGGTCTCCCGGAACTCCACGCCCGTCGCCGCGTTGCCCACCAGTGTCACCAAGGTGTCGTTCATGACTCCGCCTCCCCTTCGGCCTTCGGCTCCAGTGACCGCACCCACGCGGTCACTGATCCCAGGTTGAAGGGAAGGCGGAAATCCTGCTGATGCCTGTGGACTACCGAACAGTTGTGGAAAACTCCGTCACCGCCACATACCGCTCCCGCACCTCGCGATACCGCACGAGCTCCGCCGCCACCGGATCGAGCACCCGTGCCCGCCCACAGGCCGCCGCCGCCTCGCGCAACTGGCGCTCGGCCTCCTGCCCGTACCGTCGCGCGGGCCCCCGTGCCGCGGCCGCGCACGACCACTCCACCAGCGGGCCGCTGACGACTCCGGCCAGCATCACCAGGGCGGGCGTGAGGAATCCCGGTTCGAGTACACCTACGATCTGGCCGACCAGCCAGAGACCGCCGAAGATCTGCAGCAATGTCATCGACGCCTGTGCCAGCACGGCGGCGGGCCACCACCTGGGCCGCGGCGGCTTCCCGCCCACGCGACCGCTGTGCTGCACACTGGAGGCCCTGGCCACCCCGGTCGCCACGACCGTCGAACCGCCCGGACCGCCCGTACCCCGCACACCGCCTGCCGCGCCGCCCGAGGAAGAGCTCACCGCACGCCCCCGCCCGTCCGCTGTGCCGGCCCTTTCCGTCAGTTCGTCGAGCGCCTCCGGCAGCCCTTCCGCACCGTTTACCGCAGCCTCGCGGACTGCCTGTGCCCAGGGGCCGGGCAGCCCGTCGGCGGCCTCGTCCGCCACCGTCCGCACCGCCTGTTCGACACGTTGCCGGGCGGTGAGCCGCTTCTCGGGGGGTGCGGGCTGCGCCGGGCACTCCAGGCCTCCCGGCCGCCGGGTGGACTCGTACCAGCGCCACAGCCGCAGCCACGGCGTGCCGCACGCCCGGCCGGCGTTCTTTCGCCACTCGCGCTCGGCCGCCTGGCCCGCCGCGGCCGCTCCGACGGCCTCCGCGAGTCGGTCGGCGAACTCCTCACGGGCCCCTTCGCCGAGACCGGGCCGCCCCTCGGCGACGTACACCGGACGGAGCCTGGCCGCGGCGGCGTCCACATCCGCGGACAGCCGGCGCGCCGCTGCCGTGCGCCCCTGGACGAACCGGCCGAGCATCTCGCGCAGTTCGCCCACGCCTTCGCCCGTGAGTGCGGACAGGGACATCACGGTGGCGCCCGGTTCGCCGTACTCGCCGAGCGCCATGCCGTCCTCGTCGAGCAGTCGGCGCAGATCGTCGAGGACCTGGTCGGCGGCGTCGCCGGGCAGCCGGTCGATCTGGTTGAGGACGACGAACGTGATCTCGGCGTGCCCGGCGAGCGGCCGCAGGTAGCGCTCGTGCAGGGCCGCGTCCGCGTACTTCTCCGGGTCGACGACCCAGATCACCGCATCGACCAGCGCAAGCACCCGGTCGACCTGATCACGGTGCCCGGTCGCCGCCGAGTCATGGTCGGGCAGGTCGACGAGGACGAGCCCCTGGAGTGCCTCGTCAGCGTCCGTACCGCTCTGCTGCGGCCTGCGCCTGAGCCGTCCCGGAATGGCGAGCCGGTCCAACAGCCCCGCGGCCCCGTCGGTCCAGGAGCAGGCGATGGGGGCTGCCGTGGTCGGCCTGCGCAGCCCGGTCTCGGAGATCGGGACGCCCGCGAGCGAATTGAAGAGGGCCGATTTGCCACTGCCGGTCGCTCCGGCGATGGCGACGACGGTGTGCCGGGAGGAGAGCCGCTGGCGGGCTGCCGCTTCATCGAGCACGCGACCCGCTTCGGCGAGGGTGGCCCGGTCGAGCCTGGCCCTGGACAGCCCGACGAGTTCGCGCAGTGCGTCGAGCCGCGGCAGGAGCGGGCCGCCCGACGGTACGTACGCCTCGACTTGGGGCGGCCGTACGTCGTCGTCCGGGGCGATGTCGGCGGACTCGGCGTTTGCCGCCCTGGCGGCCGCGCGCCGGGCGATGAGCCCGTCGTTCCAGCCACCGTCCGCCTCCGGCGCAGTGGCGCACCCGTCGTCGGGCGTCCGGCGCCGGCTCCGGTCGTTCTCGTTCCCGTTCTCGTGAGAAGCGGGACTCTCGCCCCGGCCGGGCCCCTCGTCAATGACGGCAGTCATCGCTGCCACCTCTCCTTCTGCAGTACGGACAGCGAGGCAATCAGTTCGGCCTGCGGCTCCGGGGCCACGTCGAGTGCGTCGAGCGGTGCGAGCCGGCGGTCGCGCTCGCTGTCCAGCACCCGGTCGAGGCAGTTGGTGAGCAGCGCGCCGCCCTTGTCGCGCAGCCGCAGCGCCCCCTGGGCGCCGATCCGTTCGGCGAGTTGTTCCCCGGCGCCGCGGGTGCGGCGACCGCCGAGCAGCGCGGCGGCCAGGAGCGCCACCACTGTCTCGGCGTCGGGTGCGGCGTTGCGTTCGAGTCGGCGCAGCTCTTCCTCGGCCAGTTCCTCCAGCACCCGCCACCACCGCCGTACAGCCATGGCGATCCGGCCCCGGATGTCCTCGGCGGGCCCCCATCCGCCGGCCTCCCGGCCGACATCCTCGAAGCCGAACACCCCGGCTGCGGGCTCGCGCTGCCAGATCGTGCGGATCTGTTCGTCGGCGGCGGCCACAGCGCACTGCAAAAGTGCGGCGAGACTCTCCACCAGCGCTTCGAGGAGTTCCTCGGAGGAGCTGTACATCGGGTATCCACGCCACCGGGTCCGGGCGTCCCCGGCGAGCACGCCGCCGTTGCGCAGCCGTCGCCGGACCCGGGCGCCTTCCGCGCGGTACGCGTCCTCGACCACACCGGTCAGCCGCACGGCCGCCGCGTACTGCGCCGCGACGGCCCCGGCCAGCGCCGGCATCCGTGTGTCCAGCGAGTCGATGATCCCGGCCGCCGTACGCCCGACCGCCTGCTGTCGGGCCGCCGGGTCCTGGGCGCGGTGGCTGAGCCAGGCCCGTAACGGGGCGACCGCGGTGGTGGGCAACAGCCCGCTGCCGCCGCCGGCCGATTCGGGCAGCTCGGGGATGGTGAAGCGCGGCACCTCACCGAGACCCGCCTTGGTGAGCAGTGCCCCGTACTGCCGGGACACCTCGGCGATCACCTGGTGCGGTACCCGGTCCAGGACGGTGACGATCGAGGCGTCGTACTCCTTGGCGGTGCGCAGCAGGTGCCACGGCACGGCGTCCGCGTACCGGGAAGCAGTGGTCACCATCACCCACACATCCGCGGCGCAGATCAGTTCGGCGGCCAGGACCCGGTTCCGTACCAGGAGCGAGTCGATATCGGGCGCGTCGAGCAGCGCGAGCCCGCGCGGCAGCCCGGTGGCGGTCTCGACACGTAGCGCGGTCCCGTCCGCCTCCTCGCTCCCGTCGAGTCCGTCGAGGTCGTCGCACCGGCCGGGATCCCCGCTCTCCTCCGGCGGCAGCCAGACCCTGGTGAGCTGCGGCAGTACGCGGACCCCCGCGAACCAGTGGTGATCATCCGGATGGCAGACGAGCACGGGCGTCCGCGTGGTCGGGCGCAGCACACCGGCCTCGCTGACCAGTCGCCCCACCAGCGAATTGACGAGCGTCGACTTCCCGGCCCCGGTGGACCCGCCGATGACCGCGAGCAGGGGTGCTTCAGGATCTCTGAGCCGGGGAAGCAGATAGTCGTCGAGCTGGGCGAGCAGCTCGCTACGGGTCTGGCGGGCGCGCGCGGCCCCCGGCAACGGAAGTGGAAGACGCACGGCAGCGACACGGTCGCGCAGGGCGGAAAGTGCGTCGATGAGCTGAGGCCGTACGTCCAAGGTCACCACATGCGAAGAATGCCCAATTTTGGCGCCTTTTTGAAGCGTATAACCACCTCTGCGCGCCGGTTCTCCCCCGAGACAGAGTCAGGACAGAGGGGACGAGTGGGACGCAGGCATAACGAGTGCACAACACCCGGGGCGCGAGGCGTCAAAAGCGATGCATGAATCCCACCTACCTGCGATTATCGGTTCGCTTCACCGAACCTCCACATCGTGCCACGCAGGTGAAGCAACCAGGTCGAGGCGATCGGAGCCCTATCCTTGTCCCGGCGGGTCACCGACCTGCCCGGCCCCAGGGCTCCAGGCCACCGAGGCCACCACCCGGCCCCCGTAGCTCAGTGGATAGAGCAGGCGCCTTCTAAGCGCTTGGCCGCAGGTTCGAGTCCTGCCGGGGGCGCATCGGTCGCACGCGCCGTGAGGCCCTCCACTTCGGAGGGCCTTTTTGCTGGTCAGGGGCACGCTAGCGAGCGCGGAGTAGTGGCGGCGTAAGCCTTGGCGGAAGCGCTGGTGGGGCAGGCAGCGCTGCCTGCGTCTCGCCGTATCGCGGATCGACGCGGTGAACAAGGCCCGAGCAGCTTCCCTGCTCTCAGGCCGGAGAGTCGCCGACTTCTTCTAATGCTGTCGGGCGCTCTTCTGCGCAGGACGGCCGATGTAGGCGGCGACCACACCCGCTCCGGCGAGCAGCACAATGCCGGCCACCACGAGCGCGAGCCGGGTACCGGAGCTGACCGACGTCGCGCCGCCGATCACCGCCCCCAGGACAGCCACTCCCAGAACTGCACCGGTCTGGCGTGCGGAGTTCAGCGCACCCGAGGCGATGCCGGACTGCTCCTTGGCCACCGAACCCACGATCGCAGTCATCAGCGGCGGAATCGCGAACGAGACGCCGAAGCCCAGGACCAGCAGACCGCAGCACATGGCGACGAACGAGACAGTGGAATCCGAGGTGGACGCGGACTGGATCAGAACCCCGACACCCATCATCAAGAAGCCTGCGATAGCAGGCTTGCGGGCTCCGATCCTGCCGACGAGACGGCCCGTGAAGATCGGGTTGAAGGCCGTCGGCAGAGTGAGCGGGAGGAAGGCGAGGCCTGCGGTGAAGGCCGAGTAGCCGTGCGCTTCCTGGAAGAAGAGCGAGAGTACGAAGAGGACCCCGGAGAGCCCGAAGTTCACCAGAAGGCCGGCGAACAGACCCGCTGACAGCGTCCGGTTACGGAACATGGCCAGCGGCAGCATCGGCGCGTGCGTCGCCGTCTCCTTGCGGCGCTCCGCAAGCACGAACACCACCCCGGCCACGGCGAACACCGCGAAGCCGCCGAGCACCTGAGGCGATCCCCAGCCCTCCGGCTGACTTTCGATGAGTGCGTATGTCAGGCCGGCGAGAGCCAGGACAGCAGCGATCTGCCCCGGCAGGTCGACCCCTTTGGAGGGCTTGGGAACGCTGACCGGTGCGTGCTTCATGGTGATGGCGATACTCACGAGGGCGACCGGGACGTTGAGCAGGAAGATGGCCTGCCAGCCGAGCGTGTCGGTCAGGACACCGCCGGCCAGGGGGCCGGCCGCAAGCGCGCTGCCACTGATCGCGGCCCAGGCTCCCATGGCCCGCGCGCGAGCCGCCGGATCGGTGTAGGCGTGGGCAATGATCGCCAGTGACGTGGGCAGGAGCAGGGCACCCGCCACACCGAGCAGGGCCCGCAGCGTGATCAGGGCACCCATGGAACCGGCCACCGCCGAGGCGCCGGAGAAGATGGCGAACAGCCAAAGCCCGGCCAGGAAGACCTTCCGGCCGCCGTAGCGGTCGGAGAGCGCGCCGGCGGTGAGGAGCAGGGCCGCGACGGTGAGTGTGTATCCGTTGGACACCCACTGCAGTCCGCTGAGCGAACCCGACAGGTCCTTGCCGATGGCGGGCAGCGCCACCGTAACCACCGTGGTGTCCAGCATCACCATGAAATATCCGAGCGACAGCCCGAGAAGCAGTAGCCCACTCGGACGGGCGGCGGCTGTGTCAAGGCTGTCGTGTGGGGCTCCGGGAGACGGCCGGGGTGCGTTCGTCGGGCGTGCGGACTGGCTGGACATGGCTGTCCTCCCAAGGAGGTACGAGGTTATTCCTGAGCGAAAGCCGCATAACGGCAGCGTGAGATATCGCCGAGACCGGTTGTAGGCAGGGGCGATGGCTGAAATCCTTGCAGCGCGAAGCCGGTTGCAGAAGCGGGCTCTTCCGATGATGACCATCGGCAGAGCCGATCAGGAGGGCGGAAGCCGTGGAACTGCGTCATCTGCGGACATTCCGGGCTGTGGCACGCACGCTCAACTTCACCCGAGCCGCCGCCGAACTGAACTACGCCCAGTCGAGCGTCACCGAGCAGATCCAGGCCCTGGAGTCCGAACTCGCGGCCAAGCTCTTCGACCGCACCAACCGGAAGCTGTCGCTCACACCCGCCGGTGAGCGCCTGGTCGAGTACGCCGACCAGATGCTCCTGCTCGCGCAGGAAGCGCGGACCGCGGTGGAGGACAACGCGCAGGAGCCAGGCGGTCAGTTGACCGTCGGCGGGCTGGAGACCTTGTGCGCGTACCGGCTGCCCGCTGTCCTCGCCCGCTATCGCCGGCTCTACCCGCGTGTCCAGGTGACTCTGCGCGAGGGCGGTCGGGGCGAACTCTACGAATGGGTCCGGCGCGGCGAGGTCGACGTCGCGCTCACCTTCGGCCAGGCACCTCAGGACAAGCTCATGGCCAGCGAGAGCCTCGCCACGGACCGGCTGATGGTGGTCACGCCCATCGGGCACCGCCTCTCCTCGTACGCCCAGGTCGGCGGCCCGGACCTGCGCGGAGAGTCGTTCCTCGCCACACCGCAGGGCTGCGGCTTCCGCGAAATGCTCGACACCCTGATCTGCACCCTGGGACCGGACGCACCGGTCATCGACACCCAGGTCGCGAGCATGGCTGCTCTCTGCCAGTGCGTATCGGTAGGCATGGGCTGCGCCCTGCTGCCCGAGATCGCGGTAGCCGGATCTGCGGCCCGGGGCGAGGTGGCCGCGGTACCAGTGACGGGCAGCGCCTCGGAGACCGACGTCACAATGACCTGGCTACGCAGGGCGGAGCTGCGGCCGAGCGTGCCGGCGTTCCTCGCCACCGCGCGCTCCACCTTCGAAGACCTCATTCCCGAACGCGCCGCCTGACCGCGGAACGCCTCCGAACGGCACGGTCACGCGGGCCGGTCGGCGCTACCGACGCACCGAGGCCGGGAAGTGCGGCGTAAGGTGCTGCCCCGCCGTACGCCACATGCGGTATGCCACGCCGTTCGGGCGGGCGCGTTCGACACGGCCGCGCTATCGGATCACGGGAGTGCTCGTGGACTGGCACCCTGCCGACATGAATCATGCAGAGGTACTGCTCATCGGCGGGCGCGCGGGCGTAGGAAAGTCGACCGTGGCCTGGGAGGTTTCGGCGCAGCTACGGGCCGTCGAGGCGGCGCACGCGGTCGTGGAGGGCGATCTGATGGGCCAGGTCCATCCGGCGCCGGAGGGCGATCCGCACCGCGCGGGGATCACCGAGCGCAATCTGACGGCCGTCTGGTCCAACTTCGCGGAACTCGGCTACCGGCGACTGATCTACACGAACACGGTGTGCGTGCTGCCGGAGTCGGCAGCGATGTTCGAGCGCGCGATGGGTACGGATGTACGGATCGTTCGCATCCTGCTGACCGCCTCCGACACCACGACGTACGGCCGGCTCGCGAGGCGCGAGATCGGCTCGGAACTGGACCGCGAGGTGGCGAACAGCGTTCGCAAGGCCCGCCTCCTTGACGAGCATTCGCCGGCGGACACGGTCCGGATGGCGACGGACGGGCGGAAGGTGACGGACATCGCGCGCGAGGTGGTGGCCATCACGGGATGGGCGACCTCGGTGGGCCCGGTCGGCCCCCCGAGGTCCTGAGTGACTCACATGGTGTTGATGATGAGGCCGATGTGGGTGAAGTAGTTGAGCCCGCCGAAGAGCAGGAACACCAGTCCTGCCAGGCCCCAGACGACACCGATGACCGGGCTCACCCAGCTTCTGGGCCGGCGCAGCGCGAACGGGAAGAGGAGCGCGCCGATGCCCACGAGGACGTACAGCCCGGAAATGAAGCTCGCTTCCAGCACCGGCCACTTCGCGAACTCCCCGGAGATGGGTTCCTCGGGCGGCGCGGCGAAGAGCGTGTACTTCCAGCCCGCGGCGGCGATCCCGAAGCAGGCGAGCCCGAGGCCGAACACGAAGACGGAGATGGGCCGGGCGACACGGGCCGTGCGGACGATGCGGTCGGCGCTGTTGAGTTCGGCGCCGCGTTTCCAGAGGTAGAAGCACGCGGCGAGAAGGAAGACGCCGAAGGCGAATGCCGGTTCGCCGAAGATGATGTTGTCGAACGGGAAGCCCTGTCCGGCGAGCGGCCAAGTCAGGGTCATGTGGAGGCCAGTGGCGACAAGGGTGAAGCCGATGGCCCCGAACGCCAGCACCCACCCCTCGGGGGTGATGGTGCGCCCGGACGTGAGGAGCTGACGTCCCAACACCACCACGAGCAGCAGACCTGCACCGGCGGCCACCGACATAATCGTGTTGTACGTCGGCATCCTGACCCAGTCGATCTTCAGGCCAGTTGCCGCCAGGGGGATGGCATGGTGGATCATATCCGGAGCGTAACGCCCAAATATACCCCTTATGAGGAATTAGCCCTTATGCCCGAGTCACGGGTCAGCACGGCACCCTCCTGCGGATACGGCAACTCCTTGGGCAGGAGGTCCTCCGCGTCGTCGAGCCGCCCGGCCGACACCAGCTCGTGGATCCGCCGGGCAAGCGGCGTGACGTCACGGATCGACACCGTCCACTCGTCCGCGTACAGCCGCGCCGCCTCACCGGAGAGGCCGAGCTGGAGAGAGCGGTACGGAAGCCGGTCCAGACGAAGGTCCCGCTCGGGGTCCCACTGGACGCGGGCCGGGCTCCGGCGCAGGTTGCGCTGCCAGGCGGCGCGGTCGGGGTGGACCTCCCTCACGTAGTGGGAGAGTTCGGAGTTGGCCAGGGCCCAGTCGAAGCCCTTCCGAGTGATCTCGACGGCCAGGACGGTCTCCTGACCCTCCTTCGTGGCCCAGCCGCAGCGGTACATCATCCACAAGAAGCTCGGCTTGATCCATGTCATGCGGTCGCGCTTCCAGACGTCCGGGAAACGTCCGTCGCGCACGGCGGGAAGACCGATGAGCGGGGCGTACGCCTGGTAGACGGTGATGGTCGTGTCCGTGTACTGGGCGCGGATCTCGTGCTGTGGCCTGGTCGGGGCGGTCATGCCCCCATCTCAGCACCGGTCGGACGGGCGCGGCCAGCGAGTTACGGGAGGGCTGGCCGAGAGGCGGTGATTACCCGGGAGGTAATTGAGGCGGCCCAACGCCGGCCAATACCTTCCCCGTATGGGCATGCGTTCCTCCGAAAAGACGCAGTCCTGGGGCTGCTTCTACAGACGACGGCGTCCTGGGGCTGCTTCTACGCCTCCGGTCCACTGAGCGGTCTCTCGCTCGATTCGTTCCTGCCGACGAACACCGAGCCCCGGGTCCTCCTCGGTTCGCCCGCCCCCGTGTTTCCCGATACGGGAAGCGCCACCGGTCCCACTCAGCACCCCCTCCGGTTCAGCAGCATGACAACGAAAGGAAGACCTCATGACGTCGTCCCAGAACGCGGGTACGGTCCCGGTCGCGGCCGCCACCCGTTCCGACAGCCTTCTCCGGTTCGCCCTCCTGACGGACGTGCTCCTCACCGGTGCGAACGGCATCGGATACCTCGCACTCGCCACGGTCCTGGACTCGTTCCTCGGCGTGCCCCTCTCGGTGCAGTACCCGGTGGGTGTGTTCCTCACCGGGTACGCCCTGTGGGTGCTGGTCGTCTCCCGCCAGGAGAACATCAACCGCGGCTCGGTCGCCGTCATCATCACCCTGAACATGGCCTGGGCCGTGACCAGCGTCGCGACGGTCGCCATGGGCGCGCTGAACGCGACCGGGATCGGCAACGGATGGATCGTGTTCCAGGGCCTGACGGTGGCGGCCATGGGCGGGCTCCAGTACATGGGCCTGCGTCGCATGTGAGCGCGGCAAGGACGAGCTTGCGTCGGAGCCCCACCCGGATGTGTCGTGGAGGTCGAACGCCGACCGGCCCGCACGGATCGTGGATCCGTACGGGCCGGTGCGGGGCGTCGGTGACGTCAGTGGTTGCGCGGGAAGCCCAGGTCCACGCCCGCCGGGGCGTCGGCCGGGTCCGGCCAGCGCGTGGTGACGACCTTGCCGCGGGTGTAGAAGTGCACGCCGTCGTTGCCGTAGATGTGGTGGTCGCCGAAGAGGGAGTCCTTCCAGCCACCGAAGGAGTGGTAGCCGACCGGCACCGGGATCGGCACGTTGACACCGACCATGCCGGCCTCGATCTCCAACTGGAAGCGGCGGGCGGCGCCGCCGTCACGGGTGAAGATCGCGGTGCCGTTGCCGAACGGCGAGGCGTTCATGAGGGCGACACCCTCCTCGTACGTCTCGGTGCGCAGGACACACAGGACCGGGCCGAAGATCTCGTCCTTGTACGCGTCCGAGTCGGTGGACACGTTGTCGAGGAGGGAAAGGCCGATCCAGTGGCCGTCCTCGAAGCCTTCGACGGTGAAGCCGGTGCCGTCGAGCACGACGTCGGCGCCCTGGGCGGCGGCGCCCGTGACGTACGAGGCGACCTTGTCGCGGTGGGCGGCGGTGATCAGCGGGCCCATCTCGGACGTCGGGTCATTGCCGGGGCCGATCTTGATCTTCTCGGCGCGCTCCTTGATCTTGGCGACGAGCTCGTCGCCGATGGAGCCGACCGCGACGACCGCGGAGATCGCCATGCAGCGCTCACCCGCCGAACCGTAGGCGGCGGAGACGGCGGCGTCGGCCGCGGCGTCGAGGTCCGCGTCCGGCAGCACCAGCATGTGGTTCTTCGCACCACCGAGCGCCTGGACGCGCTTGCCGTTGGCGGAGGCGGTGGCGTGGATGTAGCGGGCGATCGGGGTGGAGCCCACGAAGGAGACCGCAGCCACGTCGGGGTGGTTGAGAAGGCCGTCCACAGCGACCTTGTCGCCGTGCAGGACGTTCAGCACGCCGTCCGGCAGGCCGGCCTCGGCTGCCAGCTCGGCCAGCCGGTTGGCGGCCGACGGGTCCTTCTCGCTGGGCTTGAGCACAAAGGTGTTTCCGCAGGCGATGGCGAGCGGGAACATCCACATCGGCACCATGGCCGGGAAATTGAACGGGGTGATGCCGGCGACGACACCGAGCGCCTGGCGGATCGAGGAGACATCGACCCGGCTGGAGACCTGGGTGGACAGCTCGCCCTTGAGCTGGGTGGTGATGCCGCAGGCCAGCTCGACGATCTCCAGACCGCGGGCGACCTCGCCCAGCGCGTCCGAGTGCACCTTGCCGTGCTCGGCGGTGATCAGCGCGGCGATTTCGTCGCGGTGGGCGTCGAGCAGCGCGCGGTAGCGGAAGAGGATCGCCGTGCGGGCGGACAGCGAGGACGTGCCCCAGGTGGCGTAGGCGTCCTTGGCGGCGGCGACCGCGGCGTCGACCTCTTCGAGCGAGGCGAGCGCGACCTGGGTGGTGACGGCACCGGTGGCCGGGTCGGTGACCGGGCCGTAGTTGCCCGACGCACCCTCGACGGTCTTGCCACCGATCCAGTGGTTGACGGTCTTCATGACAGAACTCCTTCAGAGGTGGTGGCGTCGGTCGGCGACGTGACGGTCGTACTCTTCCCGGGCTTTCACGGCCGACGGCCGGGTGGCCGTTTCGGCTACGGGAACATCCCACCACGCCTGCGCCGGAGGGGGGCCCGACACTGTGTCTGCCGTTTCGGTCTCGACGTAGACACAAGTGGGACGGTCCGCGGCACGCGCCTCGGCAAGGGCTTCGCGCAGGTCACACACGGTCTTGGCGCGCAGCACCCGCATCCCCAGCGAGCCGGCGTTGGCTGCGAGGTCGACGGGGAGCGGGGGACCGGTGAGGGTGCCGTCCGCGGCGCGGTGGCGGTAGGCCGTACCGAAGCGCTCGCCGCCGACCGTCTCGGAAAGGCCGCCGATGGACGCGTAGCCGTGGTTCTGGAGGACGACCAGTTTCACGGGGAGTTCCTGCTGCACCGCGGTGACGATCTCGGTGGGGTTCATCAGATACGTCCCGTCGCCGACGAGGGCCCAGACGGGCCGGCCGGGGGCGGCCAGCTGAACCCCGATCGCCGCCGGGATCTCGTAGCCCATGCAGGAGTAGCCGTATTCGACGTGGTACTGGTGCACGGAGCGGGCCCGCCAGAGTTTGTGCAGGTCACCGGGGAGCGAGCCGGCCGCGTTGATCAGGATGTCGTCCTCGGTGACGAGGGCGTCGAGGAGGCCGAGGACCTGCGCCTGGGAGGGGCGGGCGTGCGGGTCCTCGGCGGTGAACGCGGCGGTGACTTGCTGCTCCCATTTCTCCTTGGCCTCGGTGTACTCGGTCTCGTAGGACGGGTCGACGCGGTGGTTGTGTGCGGCGAGTGCGGCGGTGAGGGCTTCGAGGGTGGTGCGGGCGTCGGCGACGAGCGGGAGCGCGCCGAGCTTGTGGGCGTCGAAGCCGGTGATGTTGAGGTTGAGGAAGCGGACCGCCGGGTCCAAGAAGAGCGTGGCGGAGGCGGTGGTGAAGTCGGAGTAGCGGGTGCCGATGCCGATCACCAGGTCGGCGGTGCGGGCCAGCTCGTCGGCGGTCGCGGTGCCGGTGTGGCCGATGCCGCCGACATCGGCGGGGTGGTCGTGACGCAGGGAACCCTTGCCGGCCTGGGTGGAGGCGACGGGGATACGGGTGGCGGAGGCGAACGCGGCGAGGGCCTCCTCCGCCGCGCTGTGATGGACGCCGCCGCCCGCCACGATCAGCGGCCGGCGGGCGCTGCGCACGGCCCGTACCGCCCGGTCGAGCTCGTGCGGATCGGGGGCCGGCCGGCGTACGTACCAGATGCGCTCGGCGAAGAATTCCTCCGGCCAGTCGTATGCCTGGGCCTGCACGTCCTGCGGCAGCGCGAGCGTGACCGCGCCGGTCTCCGCCGGGTCGGCGAGGGTGCGCATGGCCTGGAGCGCGGCCGGAATCAGGGCCTCGGGTCGGGTGATCCGGTCGAAGTAACGGGAGACGGGACGCAGACAGTCGTTGACCGAGATGTCGCCGGCGGACGGGACTTCGAGCTGCTGGAGCACGGGGTCGGCAGGCCGGGTCGCGAAGGTGTCCCCGGGCAGGAGGAGGACGGGGAGGTGGTTGATGGTGGCGAGGGCGGCGCCGGTCACGAGGTTGGTGGCACCGGGGCCGATGGAAGTGGTGACGGCATGCGCGGAAAGCCGGCCGGACTGGCGTGCGTAGCCGACGGCGGCGTGCACCATGGCCTGCTCGTTGCGGCCCTGGAGATAGGGCATCGCTCGGCCCGATTCGACGAGCGCCTGGCCGACTCCGGCGACGTTTCCGTGGCCGAAGATGCCCCAGGTGGCGCTGATCAGGCGCTGCCGCCGGCCGTCGCGCTCGGTGTACTGGCGTGACAGAAAGGACACCAGGGCCTGGGCCGTGGTGAGCCTGCGGGTGCGTGGGGCGCTCACAAGGTCTCCTCCCTCCCGTAGAACGGGAGTCTGGGGTCCACCGGCTGCGACGGCCAGGTATCGCGGATCCAGCCGTGGTCGGGGTGGTCGCTGATCAGCCACTCCCGCTGCTCCCCCGGGCCCGCCATCACATTGAGGTAGTAGAGGGTGCGGCCGGGGGCGGCGATGGACGGGCCGTGCCAGCCGTCGGGAATGAGGACCGCGTCGCCGCTGCGGACCTCGGCGAGGACATCCGTACCGCCGTCCCTCGACGGCGACACACGGTGGTAGCCGAGGCCGTCGTTCTCCACCTCGAAGTAGTAGATCTCCTCCAGCACGGACTCGGCGCCGGGGCGGTACTCGTCGTGCTTGTGCGGTGGGTAGGACGACCAGTTGCCGCCGGGGGTGAGGACCTCGACGGCGATCAGACGGTCGCACTCGAAGGTGTCGGCGGCGGCGAAGTTGTTGACCTGGCGGGAACAGTTCCCGGTGCCGCGCAGCTCGACGGGTACCTCCGGCGCGGGGCCGTAGCGAGCGGGGAGTCGTCGCTCGCACTTCGCTCCTGCCAGGGCGAAGCGGCCTCCTGCGCCGGAGGCGATCTGTGCATGGGCGTCACGCGGTACGTACGCGAAGTCGGATACCCCGCTGAACACGCTTTCCCGGCCCAGAAGTTCAAAGATCTCACCTGAGGTGTGCACCGTACAGCCACCGGTCAACGGCAGGACGATCCATTCGCTCTCCCCGGTGACGAGCGTGTGAATTCCGCCCGGCCCCAGCTCCAGCACACGCAGGCTCGACCGGTCCCAGCCGGCGCGCTTCGGGTCGATGTCGAGGGTGTAGGGGCCGCTCGCCGCGCTCCCGGCGCCGAGGTGGTACCGCGATTCGTTGTGCGTCGTCATACCCATTCCCTGCTTGATACCCGGCCCCCGCCCGTTCCTCTCGGCTCCAGCAGGGATACGGCCGTGTCGACGGCTGCGGCCACCTCCCCGTCGGCCGGGTAGAGCAGTGAACGCCCCACCACCAGGCCCTGGACGGTCGGCAGTTGCAGCGCCGTGCGCCACTTCTCGAACGCTCCGTCCAGGTCGTCGCCCACCTCTCCGCCCAGCAGCACGGAGGGCAGCGTCGAGGCCTCCATCACCCGGGCCATGTCGCCGGGGTTCTCGGTGACGGGGACCTTGAGCCAGGTGTACGCGGATGTCCCGGCCAGCCCCGAGGCGATGGCGATCGAGGTGGTGACCGCCTCCGCACCGAGGTCGTTGCGGACGTGGCCGTCCATGCGGCGGCAGAGGAACGGCTCGACGAAGACGGGCAGCCGGTGTGCGGCCATGTCGTCGATCGCGCGGGCGGTGGCATGCATCGTGTCGAGGGAACCGGGGTCGTCGTAGTCGATACGGAGCAGCAGCTTGCCTGCGTCGAAGCGGAGCCGGGCGAGGTCCTCGGGGCGGTGGCCGGTGAAGCGGTCGTCGAGTTCGAAGGCGGCGCCCGCGAGTCCGCCGCGGTTCATCGAGCCGACGACGACCTTGTTCTCCAGTGCGCCGAGGAGCAGCAGGTCGTCGAGGATGTCGGCGGTGGCGAGAACGCCGTCGACGCCGGGGCGGGAGAGGGCGAGGCAGAGCCGTTCCAGAAGCTCGAAGCGGTTGGCCATGGCCAGTTCGCGGTCGCCGACGGCGAGGGAGCCACGGGCCGGATGGTCCGCCGCGATGATCATCAGGCGTCCGTCGCTGCCGACGAGGGGGCGTCTGCGGCGTCGCGCGGCGGCTTCGGCCACGGCCTCGGGGTGGCGCATGCGCAGCTGAACGAGTTCGGAGACCGAGGAGGCCGGGGGCGTCATGGGGTGGCTCCGGTGAGGCGGGAGGTGACGGCACCTTCGGTCAGGGCCGCTTCGACTTCGTACGGGAACGGCATGGCGGACGAGCAGGCGAGCCGGGAGGCGACGATGGCACCGGCGGCGTTGGCGTACCGCATGATGCGTTCGGTCTCCCATCCTGCGAGCAGCCCGTGGCAGAGCGCCCCGCCGAAGGCGTCACCGGCACCGAGGCCGTTGACGACTACGACGGGCAGCGGCGGCACATCGGCCGCCGTGCCGTCGCGGTGAACCGCGAGTACGCCCTTGGGGCCTTGTTTGACGACGGCGAGCTCGACGCCCGCGGCGATCAGGGCGCGGGCGGCCGCATACGGTTCTCGCTCGCCGGTAGCGATCTCGCATTCGTCGAGGTTGCCGACTGCGATGGTGGCATGGGCGAGGGCCTCGCGGTAGCAGGCGGTGGGGGTGGCCGAGATCCCGGGAACTTCTTCTGTGGTGTCCCAGAACATCGGACGCCAGTCGAGGTCGAAGACGGTGATGCCGCCGGACCGGTCGCGGGCGCGCAGGGCGGCGAGCGTCGATGTGCGGCTCGGTTCGGCGCACAGCCCGGTGCCCGTCATCCAGAAGACCCGGGCGGACCGCACCGCGTCGAGGTCCAGCTCCGACTCGTGGATCTCCAGATCGGGGGCCTTGGGCTGCCGGTAGAAGTAGAGCGGGAAGTCATCGGGCGGGAAGATCTCGCAGAAGGTGACCGGCGTCGGATACGCGTCGACGGGCGTCGCCCAGCGATTGTCCACCCCGAACTCCCGCAACTGGTGACGGAGATACTCCCCGAAGGCATCCCGGCCCGTGCGGGTCACCACGGCGGTCCGCCGGCCGAGCCGGGCTGCCGCGACGGCGACGTTGGCCGGTGAGCCGCCGAGGAACTTCCCGAATGTCTCGACCCGGGCCAGCGGCAGTCCGGTCTGCAGGGGGTAGAGATCCACACCGATCCGGCCCATGGTGATGACGTCGTACAGCTCAGGCATATGCATCCCTTCGACCGGCGACCGGGGCGGCTGCTCCCAGGTCTAGCCCTCCCCCGTAACCCTGTCAACGTTTTGTCCGGACATACGGACGAATGATTGACACTCGTCTCCCGGACCGGGAGGCTGGGCCGCATGACCTCCTCCGCATTGGCTCCGGCCCGTATCCGTATCGGTTCGGCACCCGACTCGTGGGGGGTGTGGTTCCCCGACGATCCGCAGCAAGTGCCCTGGCAGCGCTTCCTCGACGAGGTCTCCGCGGCGGGTTACGAGTGGATCGAGCTCGGCCCGTACGGCTATCTCCCGACCGACCCGGTCCGCCTTGCCGACGAGACCCGCCGCCGCGGGCTCACGGTCTCGGCCGGGACCGTTTTCACCGGATTGCACCATGGACCGGACGTCTGGGACCGAACCTGGGCGCATGTCGCCGACATCGCGGCACTCACCCGGGCGATGGGCGCCGGGCATCTCGTGGTCATCCCATCCTTCTGGCGCGACGACAAGACGGGTGAGGTCCTGGAGGACCGCAGCCTCACCGCGGAGCAGTGGCGCAGCCTCACCACCCAGACAGAGCGGCTGGGCCGCGAGGTGCGGGACCGTTTCGGGCTGCGCATCGTCGTCCATCCGCACGCCGACACCCATATCGACAGCGAGGAGAACGTCAGTCGCTTCCTCGACGCCACCGATCCCGACCTGGTCTCGCTCTGCCTCGACACCGGCCACTACGCCTACTGCGGCGGCGACAGCGTCAAGCTGATCGAGACCTACGGCGAGCGGATCGGCTATCTGCATCTCAAGCAGGTCGACCCGGAGATCCTGGCCGAAGTCGTGGCCGGCGAGGTGCCGTTCGGGCCCGCCGTGGCGCGCGGCGTGATGTGCGAACCGCCGGGCGGGGTGCCCGCGCTGGAGCCCGTTCTCGCCGCCGCCCGCAAACTGGACGTCGATCTCTTCGCCATCGTCGAGCAGGACATGTATCCGTGCCCGCCCGACAAGCCCCTCCCCATCGCCCGCCGCACTCGGGACTTCCTCCGCTCCTGTGGCAGCCCGCACCGGGGCTGACACGCCGAGCGGCCCCGGGAAGTGACGTAGTGGCGGTACGCGGTGTTGTCCTCGTGAGAATTCGGTGCGCGGCCCCGGCCGCACCCCACCGCCGCACACACCACCGCCGCACAAGGAGCAACTCACCATGATCCGAAAGATGCTGTCGTCCCGCAGGACGGCCGGAGCCTCTGCCCTGGCCGCGGTTGCCCTGGCCGCCGCCCTCGCCGCTGCCCTCGCCGCTGCCCCGGGCGCCTCGGCCGACGAACACAACCCGCCGCCACCGCCCGGCTCCAGCCCGGTCTGCGTCTTCTACGACGGCGAGGGGCTGACCGTGTACGGCGAGCAGGGCGATCGCGTCTCCCAGGTGCAGTGCATGCTGGCCAACCGCCACTATCTGCCATGGTCCGCGGTCGACGGAACGTTCGGACCGCAGACCCTCCTCGCCGTACAGCGATTCCAGTTGGACAACCCGCCACTCACACCGAACGGCCTGGTCACTCCGGCCACCTGGTCGGCGCTCTGGCACGCGGGACCGACCCGCACGACGCCTCTCCCCTATCCGCCGGCATAGCCGATCGGGTTGCCGAGCTCGCAACCTCCTCGTCACACATGTCTCCGTTACGTGGGTGTTTCGTCACAGGCGCTCGACAGCCCCTCCCCGGAACTCGCTCCCTGTCGTTGCACCGAGCACAGACTGAGTGATCGTCAGCGTCCGTGCTGCAGCTCCCCCGGCGGCCTTCCCGGCTGCCGCTGCGGTGCAGAGAGGTGTCATCCATGACGGACAGAAGGCTCTGGTCCTACAAGGACATTGCCGCGCACATCCAAGTGCAGCCGGGCACCGTCCGCTCCTACCGCAAGCACGGCATCCTCCCATCACCCGACCATGTAGAGAGCGGCAAGCCCTACTGGTACGCGGACACCATCCGCGCCTGGGTCGCCTCAAGACCCGGCAACCGAGGACACAGGGACTGACACCTCCGGCCCCGTACAGCGAGCGACTCCCACCTGCCGCCGTACGGGGCTCACTCCTTCCCTCTTCAAGGGCGGGCTCGACCTGATCATGGCCCACGAGGGCGACGAGCGGGACGCGTACATCAGGGAGCTGAAGACCGCATTGCTCCGTTACCTGGAACCGCTGGTCTGCGACGCAATACCCCCAAATCTCCCAAATCCCCCAAATGCCTCATAGCCCCACACCCCACAGGATTGCAGGGTAAATCGGGGGCAGTAGAGCTCGTGGCGCCGCTGTCCGCGAGCAGTGACCAGCGGCACACCCACGGTTCATACCCCCTGGGGGTATAGTGGAATCAGTGTTGGGGCGCCCGGGTCTCCCGGGATTCCCGACATCACGCCCTTTTGCGCTCGTCGAAGAGGAGAACACCATGACCACCGAGACCCAGCTCCCCCAGGCCACCGGCTCCTGCTGCTCACCCAGCGGCTCCTGCCACGACGGCGCGGACTCCGGCGCCCCGGCGGGCGGGGTGACCACCGTCTACCAAGTGTCAGGCATGACCTGTGGACACTGCGAAGGCGCCGTCCGTGAGGAGATCTCCGGCCTCGCGGGTGTCACCTCGGTGAAGGCCGTCGCCTCCACCGGCCAGGTGACCGTCACCTCCCGGGCCCCGCTGGCCGAGGACGCCGTGCGCGCCGCGGTGGACGAGGCCGGCTACGAGCTCGTCGGCCGGGCCTGAACGCCATCGGAGCACAACCGATACGCCGGATACACCCGTATCGCCCCTATTTACCGCCGGGCCGTGCCGACCAGCAGATACTGGTGGGGTACGGCCCGGTCGGCGTTTTCAGGAGTTCGGACATGCACAGCGCAACAGAGGTCGCGCCCCCGGCAGCGCAGAGTCAGCGAGCCGAACTCACAATCGGCGGAATGACCTGCGCCTCCTGCGCGGCCCGCGTCGAGAAGAAGCTCAACCGGATGGACGGCGTCACCGCCACCGTCAACTACGCGACCGAGAAAGCCCGTGTCGCCTTCGGTCCGGGAACCGACCTGGCGGATCTGATCGCCACGGTCGAGAAGACCGGCTATACGGCGCAGCCGGTGCGCAGCCCCGAACCGACGCCGCCCGCCTCGCCACCGACTGTCGCAAGGGACACGCCGGAAAGCACCGTCACTGTCGCCCCCGAGGACAGCGGCCCGCACAGCGCGCGAGTCCGCGCCGAGCAGCCCACCGGAAGCCCGACCGGCACAGGCACAGGCACAGGCACACGCGCAGGCACAGGCGCCGAAGCCGAGACCGACGCCGACGCCGACGCCGACGAGCGGAAGGCCGCCGACGCCCTCGCCGCACTGCGTCAGCGTCTGATCGTCTCGGCAGTCCTCGCCACCCCCGTCATCGTGCTCGCGATGGTCCCTGCCTTCCAGTTCGACAACTGGCAGTGGCTCTCCCTCACCCTCGCCGCCCCCGTCGTCATCTGGGGCGGACTGCCCTTCCACCGCGCCACTTGGACCAACCTCCGGCACGGTGCGGCCACCATGGACACCCTGATCTCGGTCGGCACCCTCGCCGCCTTCGGCTGGTCCCTGTGGGCGCTGTTCTTCGGCGACGCAGGCATGACCGGGATGCGGCACGGCTTCGACTTCACCGTCTCGCGCGCAATCGGGTCTCCCCTGCAGAGCCTGGAGCTCGGGGAAGGCTCGTCCACCATCTATCTGGAGGTCGCGGCCGGCGTCGTCACCTTCATCCTGCTGGGCCGCTATCTGGAGGCGAAGTCCAAGCGGAAGGCCGGTTCCGCCCTGCGCGCACTGATGCACCTGGGTGCGAAGGACGTCTCCGTCCTCCGGGGCGGCACCGAGGTGCGTGTCCCCGTTGGCCGACTCACCGTCGGCGACCGTTTCGTCGTCCGCCCCGGCGAGAAGATCGCCACCGACGGCACCGTCGTCGAGGGCGCGTCCGCCGTGGACGCCTCCATGCTCACCGGCGAGTCCGTCCCCGTCGATGTGGGCGTCGGCGACTCCGTAACCGGGGCCACCGTGAACGCCTCCGGCCGGCTCGTCGTCGAAGCGACCCGGGTCGGCACCGACACCCAGCTGGCCAGGATGGCGAAGCTCGTCGAGGAAGCCCAGAACGGCAAGGCCGAGGTGCAGCGCCTCGCCGATCGGATCTCCGCGGTCTTCGTCCCCGTGGTGCTGGTGCTCGCAGTGGCCACCCTGATCGCGTGGCTGCTCGTCACGGACGACGTGACTGCCGCGTTCACCGCCGCCGTCGCCGTACTGATCATCGCCTGCCCCTGCGCCCTGGGGCTGGCCACTCCCACCGCACTCATGGTCGGTACGGGACGCGGCGCCCAGCTCGGCATCCTGATCAAGGGCCCAGAGGTCCTTGAGGCCACGCATCGCATCGACACGATCGTCCTCGACAAGACCGGCACGGTCACCACCGGGCGGACGACCCTCCAGGACATCCACCCCGCTCCCGGCACCGACGAGACCCAGCTCCTGCGGCTGGCCGGCGCCCTGGAGCACTCCTCCGAGCACCCCCTCGCCCAGGCCGTCACCGCCGGAGCCACGGAACGCATCGGTGGCCCCCTCCCCACCCCCGAGGACTTCGCCAACATCGCCGGTCTCGGCGTACGCGGCACGGTCGACGGGCACCAGGTTCTGGTCGGCCGCCCGCAGCTGCTCGCCGACGCAGGCATCGACGTCCCCGGCACCCTGTCCGGCGCCGTGGCCGACGCTGCGGCTCAGGGCCGTACCGCGATCGCGGTCGCCTGGGACGGGCAGGCGCGCGGCGTGCTCACCGTCGCCGACGCGGTCAAGGAGTCGAGCGCGGCAGCCGTCGCCGAGCTGCGCGGGCTCGGCCTCCATCCCGTTCTGCTCACCGGCGACAACCGGGCCGTGGCGGACGCCGTGGCCCGCACGGTGGGAATCGACGAGGTCCACGCCGAGGTCCTGCCCGAGGAGAAGGTCCGCGTCATCGAGCGACTCCAGGCCCGGGGGCGCTCCGTAGCCATGGTCGGAGACGGGGTCAATGACGCGGCCGCACTCGCCACCGCCGATCTGGGCCTGGCGATGGGGACCGGTACGGACGCCGCGATCGAGGCGAGCGATCTCACCCTCGTTCGTGGAGATCTCAAGGTGGCGGCCGATGCGATCCGGCTCTCCCGGCGCACCCTGGCCACCATCAAGGGCAATCTCTTCTGGGCATTCGGCTATAACGTAGCTGCCCTACCCCTTGCGGCATTTGGGCTGCTCAACCCTATGATTGCGGGAGCGGCGATGGCGTTCTCATCGGTCTTCGTCGTGACGAACAGCCTGCGGTTGCGCGCCTTCACGTAACTTCCACAAAGAGATTTAGATCACACCGATTTCAGGGTAACCATCCGGCGGGTTCGCGAGTCTAAGAGTGCGATGCCATGGATGTCTTGGGGGACGTCCGTTGAAGTGTCTTGGGGGATGCTTCGGGCAAGCGTTGGCCGGGGCACGTGCACTGGGGAGCTTTGAGCGGCCCTCCCGTGCGTACGTACCCCGGCAGACCGCACTGGAAGTACAGGTGAAAAGCGCAGCTCGCAGTAGGTGAGGAGCGCCCAGGAGCGTCGACTCCCGCAGACGCCCGGCCGGATCCCGTGGGGGGAATCCGCTCCGGGATATGGGAAGCGCCTCGCTGTCGGCCCGTGGGGGGATCGATGGCGAGGCGCTTCTCGCTGTCGGCCCGGCGGTCCGGGCCCGCTTCACGCAAATCGCCCCGACACCGCGCTCTGTGCGAAAGCGCGGTACGCGGGGCGAAGGCACAACCGGCCACAGCGGCCGGGGTCGTGCAGGCGGTGCTACAAGGTTCAGCGGCCCTCGACCGGGACGAAGTCGCGCAGGACTTCGCCGGTGTAGATCTGGCGCGGGCGGCCGATGCGGGAACCGGGCTCCTTGATCATCTCGTGCCACTGGGCGATCCAGCCGGGGAGTCGGCCGAGCGCGAAGAGCACGGTGAACATCTCGGTCGGGAAGCCCATGGCCCGGTAGATCAGCCCCGTGTAGAAGTCCACGTTGGGGTAGAGGTTGCGCGAGACGAAGTACTCGTCGGAGAGCGCGTGCTCCTCGAGCTTCAGCGCGATGTCGAGCAGCTCGTCGGACTTGCCGAGCGCGGACAGCACATCGTGGGCCGCGGCCTTGATGATCTTGGCGCGGGGGTCGAAGGACTTGTAGACACGGTGGCCGAAGCCCATCAGCCGGACGCCGTCCTCCTTGTTCTTCACCTTGCGGATGAAGGAGTCGACATCGCCGCCGTTGGCCTGGATGCCTTCGAGCATCTCCAGCACCGACTGGTTGGCGCCACCGTGCAGCGGGCCCCACAGAGCCGAGATACCGGCGGAGATCGAGGCGAACATGTTCGCCTGCGAGGAGCCCACCAGACGCACGGTGGAGGTCGAACAGTTCTGCTCGTGGTCCGCGTGCAGGATGAGCAGCTTGTCGAGTGCGGAGACGACGACCGGGTCCAGGTCGTACTCCTGGGCGGGGACCGAGAAGGTCATCCGCAGGAAGTTCTCCACGTACGCGAGGTCGTTGCGCGGGTAGACGAAGGGGTGGCCGATCGACTT
Organism: Streptomyces sp. NPDC001832; assembly: GCF_040297265.1. Lineage (NCBI taxonomy): Bacteria > Bacillati > Actinomycetota > Actinomycetes > Kitasatosporales > Streptomycetaceae > Streptomyces > Streptomyces sp. NPDC001832. Next base: position 44,793 of record NZ_JBEOYU010000005.1, on the reverse strand, counting down.
CTTGTACGCGTACGCCGCGATCGTCGGCAGCTTGGCCAGCAGACGGATCGTCGAGAGGTGGCGCTGCTCCTCGTCGAACGGGTTGTGGCTGTCCTGGTAGAACGTCGACAGCGCGCTGACGACCGAGGACAGCATGGCCATCGGGTGGGCGTCGCGCGGGAAGCCGTCGAAGAACCGCTTGACGTCTTCGTGCAGCAGCGTGTGCTGGGTGATCTCGTTCTTGAAGGTCGACAGCTCGTCGACCTTGGGAAGCTCGCCGTTGATGAGCGTGTACGCGACCTCGAGGAACGTCGAGCGCTCGGCGAGCTGCTCGATCGGGTAGCCGCGGTAGCGCAGGATGCCCTGCTCACCGTCAAGGTAGGTGATTGCGGATTTATACGCTGCGGTGTTGCCGTATCCGCTGTCCAGCGTGACCAGGCCCGTATTGGACCGGAGCTTCCCGATGTCGAAGCCCTTGTCGCCGACGGTGCTGTCGACCACCGGGTAGGTGTACTCGCCATCGCCGTACCGCAGTACTACAGAGTTGTCGCTCACGTCATCCCTCACCGACGTAGTGCCTCTTCTTCGAGGTTCCCTGACTGTCTCCACCCTCCCCCATTTGGCTCAGGAGAGTGCACTCGGGGTCGTCCATTGGACCTACTCGCGGCACTCAGTGCCGCGAGCTCACTCATCCTGCCCCCTCGGCTCTGGTTCCGGAAGGCCTCCGTGATGTTTCCCACCGATTTGATCGATCATTTTTTCCGCGGATCCTCCGCCCTGACCCCCTGACAGCCGGTAATCCAGCGCCGTACAGCGCCTGCCTGCGGAAACTGTGCGGACCGCCTGGCCGATCGCCTGCCGCGAGCCGACCAGCACGACGAGCTTCTTGGCCCTGGTCACAGCCGTGTACAGCAGGTTCCGCTGGAGCATCATCCAGGCGCTCTTGGTGACGGGGATGACGACGGCCGGGTACTCGCTGCCCTGGGAGCGGTGGATCGTCATGGCGTACGCGTGGGCCAGCTCGTCCAGCTCGTCGAAGTCGTAGGAGATCTCCTCCTCCTCGTCCGTCAGAACGGTCAACTTCTGTTCGTCCAGGTCAAGGGCGGTAACGACACCGACCGTGCCGTTGAAGACGCCGTTCTCCCCCTTGTCGTAGTTGTTGCGGATCTGGGTGACCTTGTCGCCGACCCGGAAGACCCGGCCGCCGAACCGCTTCTCGGGCAGGTCGGGCCGGCCCGGGGTGATGGCCTGCTGGAGCAGCCCGTTGAGCGTGCCCGCGCCGGCCGGGCCGCGGTGCATCGGGGCGAGGACCTGTACGTCACGCCGCGCGTCCAGCCCGAATTTGGCCGGGATACGGCGGGCGGCGACGTCCACCGCGAGTACGCCCGCGTCCTCCGTCTCGTCCTCCACGAAGAGGAAGAAGTCCTTGAGGCCCTGAGTGAGGGGCGGTACGCCGGAGTTGATCCGGTGCGCGTTGGTGACCACTCCGGACTGCTGGGCCTGCCGGAAGATCGTGGTCAGCCGGACCGCCGGGACGGGGCTGCCGTCGGCGAGCAGATCGCGCAGCACCTCCCCCGCGCCGACCGACGGCAACTGGTCGACGTCCCCGACGAGCAGGAGGTGGGCACCGGGTGCCACCGCCTTCAGCAGTTTGTTGGCAAGCAGCAGATCCAGCATCGATGCCTCGTCGACGACGACCAGATCGGCGTCCAGCGGCCGGTCCCGGTCGTACGCCGCGTCGCCGCCCGGCTTGAGCTCCAGCAGCCGGTGCACGGTGGACGCCTCGGCCCCGGTCAGCTCGGACAGCCGTTTCGCGGCCCGCCCGGTGGGCGCGGCCAGCACCACCTTGGCCTTCTTTGCGCGGGCCAGCTCCACGATGGACCGGACGGTGAACGACTTCCCGCAGCCGGGCCCACCGGTCAGGACGGCGACCTTACGGCTGAGCGCGAGCCGGACCGCGGCCTCCTGCTCGGGGGCCAGATTCGCGCCCGTGCGCGTGGCGAGCCAGGCCAGCGCCTTGTCCCAGTCCACGTCCGCGAAGGCCGGCATCCGTTCCTCGGGCGTCCGCAGCAGCCGCTGCACCTGGGCGGCGAGGGCGACCTCGGCACGGTGGAAGGGCACGAGATAGATGGCCGTGATCAACTCGCCCCCCTCGGGCGACGGCACCTTCTCCCGTACGACGCCCTCCGGGTCCTCGGCCAGTTCGGCGAGGCACTCGATGACCAGCCCCGTATCGACCTGGAGCAGCTTCACCCCGTCGGCGATCAGCCGTTCCTCGGGGAGGAAGCAGTGCCCCTGGTCGGTGGATTGCGACAGCGCGTACTGAAGCCCGGCCTTGACCCGCTCCGGGCTGTCGTGCGGTATACCGACGGCCTGGGCGATCTTGTCGGCGGTGAGGAACCCGATGCCCCAGACGTCGGCGGCCAGCCGGTAGGGCTGGTTCTTGACGACGGAGATCGACGCGTCCTCGTACTTCTTGTAGATGCGGACGGCAATGGAGGTGGAGACGCCGACCCCCTGGAGGAAAACCATCACCTCCTTGATCGCCTTCTGTTCCTCCCAGGCCGCCGCGATCATCTTCGTCCGCTTCGGCCCGAGACCGGGCACCTCGACCAACCGCTTCGGCTCCTGCTCGATGACGTCGAGGGTGTCGACGCCGAAGTGCGTGGTGATCCGGTCCGCCATGACCGGGCCGATGCCCTTGATCAGGCCGGAGCCGAGATAGCGGCGGATGCCCTGGATGGTGGCGGGCAGCACGGTCGTGTAGTTCTCCACCGTGAACTGCTTGCCGTACTGGGAGTGCGAACTCCAGCGCCCCTCCATCCGCAGCGACTCGCCGACCTGCGCGCCGAGCAGCGAACCGACGACGGTCAGCAGATCACCCGCGCCCCGGCCGGTGTCGACGCGGGCGACCGTGTACCCGTTCTCCTCGTTGGCGTACGTGATGCGCTCAAGCACACCTTCGAGGACGGCCATGTTGGACATGAAGCCGACGCTACTGCGTCGCACTGACAGCCCGGAAACGAGGCCGCCCCAGAGCCCCTGCAAACAGCCGCTGGCGCTCAGACCCCCGTACGGCCGTCGATGCGCTCGCGAATGAAGTCGGCGTGACCGCAGTGGCGGGCGTACTCGCCGATCATGTGGGTGTAGATCCAACGCAGGGTGACCTGGCCGCCCATGAACGGGCTGGTGTCGTCGAGCGACCGGGCGGCGCAGTTCGCCCTGGCTCGCTCCACCTCGGCCCGCCAGATCGACAGCGCCTTTTCGTAGCCGGCCCCCTCGACGAGGTCGAACCCGCCGTCGTGCCCCGACGGGTCGGCGTCGGAGGTGAAGATCGGCGGCGCGTCCTCCTGGACCAGGACCCGGCGGAACCAGTTCCGCTCGACCTCCGCCATGTGCTGGACAAGGCCGAGCAGGCTGATCGGCGAGGGCTCCACGGATGCCTCACGCAACCGGTCGTCGTCGAGGCCCTCGCATTTCTGGGCAAGGGTGGTGCGGTAGAAGTCCAGCCAACTCGTCAACGAGGTCCGCTCGTCGGCGTCCAGGGGCGGCATGGCGCGGTCGGGAGTGTTCATAGGCGACACCCTGGCACGAGGGTCTGACAGCGGCAGTGATCACCGGGGCTGCCGCCGCGCTCACACACGGCGGCGCCCGGGCTGGATGACGTCCTTCGTCAACGGCCACGGAGTCGCGGCTGACCAGCCGACGACCGGCATGGTCTCGTCGTAGAAGCCCAACAGCCCCACCTCCCCCTACGCACGTGCGCCCACGTCGCCGGACCACCCTCTGCCGCAGCGAGTGCACTTCCGACCACGCACAGAAGCTACAACCGGCCGGTCTCCGGGGCACCTTGAAATAATTCATTTACACACATCCGCGGGCACGCCTGATGATGTGCGCATGGCACTGAAAGAGACGCTGGAGCGCGTGGACGCGGACCTCGCCGTGGGACGTGTGCCCATGGCCCGTCAACGACTGCGCGGACTGGTCTCGTCCTACCCGCACCACCCAGCTCTGCGCCGACGCCTGGCCGACATCTACCGGATGTACGGCGACCCGGCCGAGGCCGGCCGGTGGACCTACCTCGAAGAGGACAGGCTTCCGGACGAGGTCGCCGCCTTCGAGAAGAGGTACTGCGACCCGGTGCACCGGATGCGCGCCCTGGCCTGGCAAGGCCCGGAATCGGCAGCCGACTCCCCTTTTACCGAACAGCAGTTGGCAGCCGTGCGGGCCGCCGCCTCCAAGGCCCTCGGCCGCCCGGTCACCTGGAACACCCTCGCTGAGGTACGGGGTGACGCGCCGGAGGCCGGGTCGTTCCGCCGGTCCCTGGCTGCCGTGGGCTGCGCGCTCTTGGCGATCGTGTTCGTTGGGATCTGGGTGAACGGGTTTCTCGACCTCTTCCGCTGACGGCGAATGCCTCGAAGTCGCCCGTGGCTACGCCATCGTCCCTGTCCGCGACAGCCCCGGCACGCCTCCATCCGCAGGAACTCACCCACCTGGGCACCGAGCAGCGCGCCGACCACCGCGAGGAGATCACCGCCGCCGTGCCCGGTATCGACGCAGGCGACGGCGTACCCGTTCTCCTCGTCGGCGTAGGCGATGCGCTGCAGCACACCTACGAGGACGGCCATGTTGGACATGCTCCGACGGATACCGGGCGGGTACGACATCCCCACCGAACCTACGACACCCCGTAACACTCAGTGTTACCGTAATGGCATGGCAACCGAGCGCTTTTCGATCAGCATGCCGGCCGAGGTTCGGGACCGGATCAGAGAACATGCCGCAGACGCCGGACTCGATGTCTCCACGTTCCTCACGATCGCCGCACAAGCTCAGATGGACCAGCAGGACCGCGTCAGGAAGATCTTCAAGTCGTTCGAGGAGGCCCGTGCGGAGGCCGAGGAGCAGGCGGGCACCGGCACCTGGGCAGGCGACGAGATCGAGCTGACCAGCGAGGAACGGGCGAAGGTCGACGCTATTCTCGGCCGCACCTCGCACGATGAGGCCGCCGCGTGAATGTCGTCGTCTACGACACAGGGATGCTGATGGCACTGGTGAGCCAGGACCGTCGGGCGCACATCCTGCACAAGGGCTTCATCGAGGCTGGTGGACACCAGCCGATCGTCCCTGGCCCGGCCCTCTCGCAGGCCTGGCGAACGAGCCCGAAAACCGCCTACGCCTGGAAGCGCCTTCTCGCCGACGTCGTCGTATATCCAGCAGCCGGTGCCCGCTACCCCGCCGGCCCGGCGCCCCGCTGCCTCCCCTGTGCGGGGGGAGTGGCCATCAAAGACTGGAAAACGATCGGCGACATGATCGGCGCGGCCGCACTGCCCCCCAAAAAACGACCCGACCCGGTGGATGCCCTGGCCGTCCTCATCGCCGCCGTTCACGGAGGAGGCAGCGTGCTCACCTCCGACACCGACGACATCGAGGCGTACGCCGCCACACTGCCCGAAGCCGATGTCTCGGCCGTAGCCGTCTGACTCACGGGTCCGGTCAGGGACCGCCCACCTCCGGTCCCTGACGGGGTGGCGGCGCCAACCACACCTCGCCCCCGGTCCGCGCCGGGCTCAAGCGTCGAGCACGTGGGCCACAGCCAGGGCGATGCGGTCGATCCAGTTGATCGCATCCGTGACGTCGGGCTCGGTGATGGGCCGGCGCTGCTTGAGGTCCCCGTCCACCAGGTCCGCGTCGTGCGCGATCTTGTTGCGGCGGGTGGTGATGCTGACGTACTGAGCCTTCAGCGTCTTGTCGGTGTACGCGGTGCGCCCGCCCTGCCAGGTGTTGATCTGTGCGGCTGCGCCCTGCCAGATGTTCTTGTCGGTGATCAGCTTCAGCACATCCGAGATGGCGCGCGGATTCTGCAGCGAGGCACTGCCCCATCTGTCCTTGACGTGCTCGACGACCACTTCGGCCAGCGTGACGTCACCACGTTGCACAGCCTCGACCCGGTGCAGGGGGATCTCGTAGTTGCGGAGTTGCTGCGGCATGTCGGGGCTGTCCTTGGCCGCCAGTTCGGCGACGCGACGGAAGAGCTCCTCGTGGAACCAGTGGTCGATGGCGGCCACGGCCTGCACCCAGGCGGCCCGGTAGAAGTCGTCGACGTCGACCGTCGCCGGCTGGAACGGGGCCAGATACCGCCCGGCATCGACCATCTTGCGGGCGTAGGCGATGTTGGTGGTGAATGCCTCGAACTGGCTTGTCTGCGGCCTGGGAATGGCCATCGGTGAGCCCCCGTACTGTCACATGTTCTCTGAACTGCATGAACAGGTTTGGTGACAGCCCGGGAGCCCGTCAAGCGGCTTACGGACTCATCGGATATCGATGTCCGGTTCTCGACGCCCCGGCTCGTCGTTGTCCGGAACGGGTCCTCTCGTACGCAGCCGCGATCCTCGGCTCTCCGCGACCCGCTTGACCTCCCGCAGCGACTCGCTCAGCCGACTGGCGAGGAAGTGGAGCTCCGCCTCGGTGACCCGTCGGTCCGCCAGCAGGTCGGCGGCGTGGCCGAGCAGGTCGTCCGCCATGCCGAGTTGGACGCTCTCGATGCCGTCCGCCATCCGTGACACATAGCCGGTGCCGTCCCCCAGGACGTAACACGGCTTCCCCTCCGACCCCGTCCAGGGCAGCAGCCTGAACGTGTGGTGTTCACACGGCTCCCCGTTCACGCGGCGGCCTCGGCTTGGCGAAGGGGCCAGGGCCTGGGCCTGATGTCCACAGCGTGCACGACGATCCACAACTTGCGCGATCGCCGCCGCGCCTCGGCCAACTGCTGCTCGTGCGCCACGAGATAGGGGCGCACCAGTGGGCCGTCCTCCCCGCGCAGCGGAGGCTCACCAGTACGGCGGACGGTGGGGCCGGCCACGTATACGCAGGAGTACGGATGGACGGTGACGGGGGCTGGGCGCACCAGCCGCACCAGCGACTCGGCGAACCGGCGGACGAGATCCTTCATGTCGGCGTGCTCTCCCTCTGACTTACCCACGAACGGATGCGTTCCGTGGCGAACTCATCACAGAATGGGGTCGCGAATGCCTACGCTCCAGAGGTTCGGGCTTGACAGCCTGCCGGTCAGAAAAAGGGAGTTGGGGCTGAATGGGAATGAGCCGGAAGCCGCGTACGCCGAGGGAGAAGTACGGGGAGGAGCTGAGACTACGACGGACGGCCGCAGGGCTGACCCAGGAGGCCCTGGGCGATCAGGTCGTGTGCTCGCCGACGCTGATCAGTCATTACGAGGCGGGGCGGCGACTACCGAAGCCGGATGATGCGCATCGCCTCGACATCGCGTTGAAGACGGATGGCTTCTTCGTCCGTTGGCTGGGCGACCTGGACTCGAAGTTCGCCCACTACTTCGCGGTGGTTTCCGAGCTGGAGCGTGAGGCTACAGAGATCCGCCAGTACGCCGCCTCCCTCATCCCGGGCCTGCTTCAGACGGACGCGTACGCCCGTGCGGTATTCCAGGCCTGTCGCCCCAACTACCGTGCGGAGGAACTTGACGAGTTCGTTGTCAACCGCTTGGAGCGCGGACGACTGCTCAGCGAGTCATCGACGCCAGTTGCCTGGACACTGCTCGACGAGGCCGCGCTCAGACGCTGCATCGGCGGGCCGCACGTCATGGCGGAACAACTGCACAAGGTCGCAGATATGGCCGAGTCCGGTCGTCTGCGCCTACACGTGCTGACTTTCGCATCGGGAGCACACGCACTCCTGGAGAGCATGGTCTACCTGCTGAACTTCGCCGATGCCGCTCCGGTCTCGTACGTCGAGGGTCTTCGCACTGGACATCTGATCGATGATCCAGCGCTGGTAGAGGCGTGCCACACGTCCTACACTCTCGCCCTGGGCGACGCGGCCCCGCACCAGGAGTCAGTGGCCCTCGTCAGAGCCATCGCGGAGGAGCACGAACATGCACAGCACTGAGCCCACCATCGCTGACGCCAGGGCGACGACCGGGTGGCGCAAGTCCAGCTACAGCGGAGGCTCCAACGGCGAGTGCCTGGAGGTCGCCGACGGCTACGACGCCGTCCCCGTCCGCGACAGCAAGACCCCGAGCAGCCCCGCGCTCGTCTTCTCCGTCGACGGCTGGTCCTCGTTCGTCTCGGCGGTCAAGGACGACAGCATCAACGCCTGAACCAGGCTGTGTCTCGCAACTGGACAGCAACGGCGGCCCAGTTGCGGGACACCGTCATGCGTGCGAAAGGAAGCCCGCACGCAGGGCCGGGTCGCGCAACAGGTCGAGGGTCTCTTCCTCACCGTCGAAGAGCAGCTTCGCGGCCGGGTGTTCCGACTGGTGGAACATCGCGGCCAGTACGTCGGCAAGTGGACGGTTCCAAGCCACTCGCACCACTTCGGCCGCCTTGCTGTGCTGGCCCTTGTCCATGGCGATGCTCCACAGTTCGACCGATTGCTTGGCCGTCCCGTAAGCCGTCCTGCGTCCCTCGACGAGGACTCCCCGATCGTTGAGGCCGAACACCTCTATACATGCCTCGCCTTGGGCGGTCAGACCCTTGTATGTGCAGAGCGGCAGCACCAGCCGCAGGTGGTTCAACGGGTCCTGAAGTGTGGGGTCCAGCAGGAGCGGGCTGCCGTCCTCGTCAGAGCGCGGGAACTTGTTCCGCTTCTGGTTGCTGTTGCAGTACGAGCAGGCGAGCAGGTGGTTGAGCCAGTCGAAGGTGCGGAGAGGAGCAAGGCTCTTCGGCTCGAAATGGTCGATGTCCGTGCCTTGGCCGTCACCGCAGTACATGCAGCGCTGGTGTCCGGGAGCCATGTCGGCGAGGGTGGTGAGGAGCCCGTCACGTACGCGACGTCGCACGGTGGTGTTGCCCCATAAATCAGCCGCCTCAGCCTTTCGGCCCGGCTCCGCTGTCCGCGCGATCTGCTGGGTATACGCCTTCAAGTGCGCTGCGGTGTCCGGGGGCAGCTCGGTACGTCTCAACCGGATCACTCAGCCTCACCGCCCTCTCCATCCTCGATCTCACCGGCGATCCGCTGAAGCTGGGCGGACATCTCGTGGACGCGTGCCGTCGGTGAGCTGGTGAGCAGACCTTTCAGTTCCTTGTACCGCGAGACCGTCTCGGGCGAGGTGTCCCCGTCGTAGACCTTGGCTTCCAATGCTACGAACTCGGCCCGGAGGTACTCCGCTCGCTCGGAGTACGGAGTGTCGAGGCCGAAGAGGTCGGAAAGGACCGCGTCGTCACCACTGCCGTAGACCACGCGCTCGTACAGGTCCTCCGGTACGACCTCGGGCGCCGCGTTCTCGTTGGCTCCTGGCAGGAGGATCAGCCCGCCGGGATCAGCAGACTGGCAAACATAGGGGCTGTGAGTGGTGACGATGAACTGGATGTTGGGGAAATGTGAGGTCATCCAAGGGCCGATGCGGCGTTGCCAGGAGACGTGGAGGTGGGCGTCGATCTCGTCGATGAGAACCACGCCGGGCGCTTGGCTGAACAGAGGATCGCGCTCCGGCGAGAAGTTGCGCAAATGCCCGTATGCCCTGTCGATCTGTTGAAGGATGTCCACGACCAGGGCGGCGACGGCGCGAAAGCCATCACTCATTTCCCGGAGGGGGAAACGCTTCCCTTCACGCTCGACCCATAGGCCCTCGGAGTCGACGCCTTCGATCCGGTAGCCGTCCGGGAGTAGTCCGTCCCGAAGGATGGCGAGTGCTGCCTCTTTTAGCTGTTCGGCTCCTGGCCGTCCCTCAAGTGCCCGCAGGTGAACGCCAACCAGCCACGAGAGGCCGTCCGCCAGCGCCGCATTCTCGTGAAAAAGGTGCACATGCCGAGCTACGGGGCCAGGGGCGTACGAAAGAAGTTCCACTTCGGTTGAGCCCGCAAGTTGCCGAAACGGCCCGTAGGACGCACAGAACCAGCCCATGGGGTTATCTTCCCAAGGGCCCCTTCGAGCCTTGTAGTTCCGTGTTCCCTCTGCCCCGGTCTCCTCCATCGAAGGCAGGGCGCCTCGCGTAAACCTGATGCCGCTGTTCGAGACATGTTCACGAGGAACGATCCACTTGAGACCGACGGGCAGAGGGGAATCCTGCGGATTAATGTCCGTGAACACGTCGTAGGGTTTCTCGAACGTGATCACGACCTCGACGCTGCCCTCTGCCGCCCCCTGAGTCACCCAGTTCGCGAAGCCCGGCATCAGGCTTCGTGCCGCTGTGGAACCACTTAGTGCAAGCGCAATCGCCTGAAGCAGTGTTGTCTTCCCAGAACCGTTGCGCCCGGCCAGGACCGTCCAGCCGGCGTGCGTACCGTCGGGGCGGGTCAGGGTCAGGTCGACCTGACGGGGGCCGTGGAACGACTTAATGTCCTGTACGGAGACCCGGCTGACGTACATGGGTGAAGGTGTCCGTTCGGTCGGTGCTGAGGGGGCAGAGGGAAAGGGGCTACTCCGGCTCGGCGTCGGCGGGGACCTCGCCGCCCAGCGCCTCGGCGATCGCCGCGAACTCGCTGAGTGCGGCCTGAAGGTCCTGGACGATCTCGGCGGCGATGACCTCGGGCGGCAGGAGACTGTCGGCATCCTCCAGGGCCGGGTCCTTCATCCAGGTGAGATCGAGGTTGACCTTGTCGCGCTTGACCAGCTCGTCGTACTCGTACGCCTTGAAGCGGCCACCATCCTCGGCGGAGGTGTCCACGCGGTCGGCGGGATTCTCGCCGTACGCCTGGACGAACTCCTCCAGGTCGGCTCGGGTCAGCGGGCGCTGCTTGAGGGTGAAGTGCTTGGCCGTACGGAGGTCGTAGACCCAGACCTTGGTGGTATGCGGCTTGCCGTCCGCGCGGGGGGTCTTCTTGTCGAAGAAGAGAACGTTGGCCTTCACGCCGCCCGCGTAGAAGATGCCGGTGGGCAGGCGGAGGATCGTGTGCAGGTCGAACTCGTCGAGCAGGCGTCGCCGGATCTTCTCGCCCGCGCCGCCCTCGAAGAGGACGTTGTCGGGGAGGACGACCGCCGCCCGGCCGTCGATGGCCGTCAGCGACATGATGTGCTGGAGGAAGTTGAGCTGCTTGTTGGTGGTGGAGGCGCGGAAGTCGTCACGGTCGTAACTGATGTCCTCCTTCTCCGCCTTACCGTCCGAGCCGATCACCGTGATCGCGGACTTCTTACCGAAGGGCGGATTGGCGAGGACGAGCGACGCGTGCTTGCCGCTCGGCTTCGTGGCGAGTGCGTCGCCGACGTCGATCAGGCTCTCGCCTTCACTGCTGCCGATGCCGTGGAGCAGGAGGTTCATCGCGGCGAGGCGGGCGGTGCCGGGGACGAGTTCGTTGCCCCAGATCTTGCCCGCGCCGAGCGCGAGGCGCTGCTCGCGGGTGAGGTCCTTCATGTGGTGCTTGCGGATGTAGGAGTGCGCGGCAATGAGGAAGCCGCCGGTTCCGCAGGCGGGGTCGGTGATGGTGTCCTCAGGGCCGGGACGCATCACCTCGACGATCGCATCGATGAGGGGCCGGGGCGTGAAGTACTGGCCGGCGCCGGTCTTGGTGTCCTCGGCGCCCTTGGCGAGCAGCCCCTCGTAGGCGTCGCCCTTGAGGTCCGCGTCTCCGACGGTCCAGTCCTGCTTGCCGATGAGATCGACGACGAGCTTTTCGAGGAGGGCGGGTTCGGTGATGCGGTTCTGGGCCTTGGTGAAGATCGTGCCGAGCATGGTGCCGGGGCGGGTACCGAGGGCGTCGAGCACGTTGCGGTAGTGGAGTTCGAGTGCCTGACCCTTCTTGGTGGCGAGGGACTTCCAGTCGTACGCCTTCGGCACGATCTCAGCGGCGTCCTCGTCCGAGAAGGGGTCGTCGTTGATCTCGTCGACCATCTTGAGGAAGAGGAGGTACGAGAGCTGTTCGACGTACTCGATGGTGGAGAGGCCGTTGTCGCGGAGGACGTTGCAGTAGTTCCAGAGCTTGGCGACCAGGCTGTTGGTCTGGGCTGCGGCCTGCGGGGCGAGCACGATGTTGTCTTCGACGGGGGCGGGGGTGGTCGCGAGCGCGGTCACAGGTCGAACTCCTGCTGTACGGCGTGAGTGGGGGCGGGCGTGGTGGGGCGGGGCGCAGGCGCGGCGGTTGCGACTGCAGTTGCGGGGGCCTTCGCCCTACGAGGCGCAGGGGCACGACGGGCGTGCTTCGCCTTGGGTTGCGCGGCGCGCTCGGCCTGAATGCGAGCGAACAGGGCGGGGGCGGGTTCGTCGGCGGGGTCCTGGGGGATCAGTTGCCCATTGAATGCTTGGCGCAAGAGAGAGTTACGCAAGTGCCCTGCCCGCGCGTTGGCCAACTTGGCCGATCTGGACAACCGTCTCACCGCATCAACCTTCGCATCCACAGCTCTGAGAGTTTCGCGCTGCACTTCAACTGGTGGCAACGGAACGGGAAGGCTGGACAGCGATTCAATATTGAGGTTGTACTGGCCCGCCGATGACGCGGCCCGTCGCTCAATCTCTCGCCGCCAGAGTGGACTTTGCGTCACAAGGTGAATCCACCGGGGCTCCACCAATCCAGGCGCTAGGCGAAACCTGATCAAATACGACGCGAAGGCCGCATCAAGGGCTTCCTCTACAACTCCCACCCTCCCAATGAGGCCAGGACTACCATTGGTACGCACAAATAGCAGGTCACCTGCCGAGAGGAAATACTTACTCAGGTCAACCGACTCATCTACCGCATTCTTCACATCTGACAGATCAATTGACCCACCCTGAACGTTAGGGATACGTAGCACAGGATTACCTGCAGCATCATGTGCACATTTAGTCGACGTACCGTACCCGGATTCATAGCATAGCGAACCGAGAGAAACGACAGTCCAATTTTCAGGCGGGGAGAAACCGGGAACTGCGGTGGGGGCTATAGCAGTCCAACGCCGACGAGCATGCCTCCTACTCGCTTCATGAACTTCCGAAGGCTGCATCGCTTCGTCGACCTCAACCCTTCGACTGAAGCCGCCAGTCACGGCACGCGCCCGCACAACAGAAATCAAGCGATCTGCCTTCACTCCTGCCAGTTCCACATCCGCCTCTGCGGCGTGCAGGCGGGAGAGGTGGTCTTCGAGGGCCTCTACGATGCGATGTTGCTCCGCGAGAGGCGGCAGTGGAAATCGGATCTTCTTCAACGAGCTGCCTGCGATCCCGGCCTGCCCCGCTGTCGTCTTCACATGTTGCCGCACTTGCCGCTGCGTCTCGCTCCACGCCCAGGCGTAGCAGACGTATCGACTGTCCACGCACGCGGATGGCAGCGAAACGCGGATCAATTTGTCCGGGTAGGAAAGCGCCCCCGCCCCATCGGGAACACGCGCGCATGAGCCCACGAGACGCGGGTTTCCGTTGTAACGCGTGAACAGGAGATCGCCGGGCTCAAGGAGACCATCCTTGGCCTGGACTTCCTCCCGCGTCATTCCGGTGTACCGCAGATCCGACGTATCCAGAGTCATCGGACGCACAGCGCTGATGCGCAGAATCGGTACCCCATCGGGGACAGCGCCCGGCCGAGAGACGTAGATTCCGTTCTTCACGGAATTCGCCAGCTCCCCCAGCTCGGCCCACGCCCACCCCGCCGGAAGTTCCTTCTCGCTCAAGCCAGTTCCCGATTCAGCTCAGTCAACAGATCCAGCGCCGGCTCTTTCCCGCCGAACGCCATCATGAAGCCACGTCCCTTGCCGCGCTCCGTGAACGGCTCGTGGGCAAGCTCCGCCGGCTCTATGCCCACATCACTGGCGACGACGTCCCGGATCTTCTCCAGCCACCACAGCTGCTCGTCCGTGAATTCGACGCCCGCCTGTCGCTGCCGCAGCAGCCAGCCTTCGAAGCGCTCCTCGACCACCGTACGGTACGGGCGGAGCTCACTGTCCGCTCCCAGCTCGTAACGGATCAGGCTGATCAGATCGGGGGTACCTGCCTCACGGCCCGGACGAGCCGCCGCCTGCTCCAGGTCCTCGTAGAAACCCCAGAGGACGCGGGGCGTCCAGGCTCGCCTGGACGCCTGGATCGTGGCCGCAAGCTCCTTGAGGGCTGCACGGGCCTCGCTCGGCGAGACCGGGTTTCCGCTCCCCAAGGCAATCCGGATCGCCGCGTTGCGGTCACGCTGCTTCTTCAGCAAGTCGCCCCATTCATCCAGGTTCTCGCGGGCGCGCTTCTCGCGCGGGACCTCTTCGACCTCCGTCACCGTGACGGCCGTCGTCTCGTCGTACGTCAGGTCCTTGTCCCGGCGGATCTCCAGGATCTGGCGGCGCAGCTCCGGGTTGCCGGTGAGGACGGCCACGGCATCCTCCACCAGCCTGCGGGCCGCCCCCGCACCGCCCTGCCGCCTCGCCGTGTCCTGCGCGTCGACGTCCACCGCGTCGACGATCCCGCGGGCGATCTCGGAGAGTGTCGTGCCGCCCGCCGTGTTGGCCAGGAGGTCCCGCTCCTCCGGCTTGAGCTGCTGGCTCAGCCGCGACAGGCGCCGCTGGAGGATCTCAGCCTCCTCCGCACTGATCGACTTCGTCCCCGTCTTGTCCAGCAGCTTGGCGAGCGAGACCTGCTGGCCCGTCGCCGGGATCATGGGCCGGGCATCGACCAGCGGGGAGGTGGTGACGCCTGCCGCGTCGATCAGGACGAAACGGTCCTTCGTCACGTTGTCGTCGGCGTCCGGGGTGACCTCGCGCAGCTCTGTGGCGTCGATGGTGCGTGCCCCGCGTCCCTTCATCTGCTCGAAGAGGACCGCGCTGCGTACCGACCGCAGGAAGATCACGCACTCCAGGGCCCGTACGTCCGTGCCCGTGGCGATCATGTCGACCGTGACGGCGACCCTCATCCGGGGCGAGTTGCGGAGGTCGTTGATGAGGTCGTCGGGGTTGTCGCCGTTCTGACGGCTCTTGTAGGTGATCTTCTTTGCGAAGTCGTCGCCGCGCCCGAAGACCTCCTTGACCTGCTTGAGTACGTCCTCGGCGTGGTCTTCACCGACTGCGAAGACGAGGGTCTTGGGGAGGTCCTGGCGGCCGGGGAACCAGCGCTGCCAGTTGTTCTTGTAGATCGTGAGCACGGCTCGGATCTCATCGATGTTGATCACTGAGCGGCCGATCTGGCCGGTGGTGTAGGTGAGGTCGTCGTCGAGTTCCACGTACCGCTGGGCCCTGGTCTTGCGGTCCTTGATCCGGACCGTCGTCCCGGCCTCGATCCTCGCGCCGCCCTGCTCGCGCAGGTCGGTCGTGATGCGGACGACGTCGAAGTCGACGTTGACCCCGTCTGCCACGGCCTGCTCATAGGTGTACTCGGAGACCGTGTTCTGGTCGAAGAAGCCCCGGGTCTGCGCGGTCGGAGTCGCAGTGAGGCCGACGAGGTGGGCGTCGAAGTAGTCCAGGACGCCCCGCCACAGTCCGTAGATGGAACGGTGGCACTCGTCCACGACGATCAGGTCGAAGGACTCCGGAGGCACGTCCGGCTGGTACTCGACCTCGATGGGACGGTCGGTGGCGTAGTTCATCTCGGGGTCGTCCGCCGTGCTGTCGGCGGACACCGCGCCCGTCTGCTGCTGCCCCGCGTCCGTCGCGTCGTCGCGGGCGTCGTCGTCCGTCAGTTGCTCGCCCTTGAGGAGGGCGTACATCTTCTGGATCGTGCAGATGACGACGGACGAGGTGTCCTGAAGGCCGGCCGCGCCCAGGCGGTCGACGTTGTAGAGGTCGGCGAACTTCCGGCCGTCGTCGGGGGTGGTGTAGTTACGGAACTCCGACAGTGCCTGACGGCCGAGGTTGTTGCGGTCGACGAGGAAGAGGACACGGCGGGCGCCCGTGTGACGCAGCAGCCGGTAGGTCTCGGTGACGGCCGTGAAGGTCTTGCCCGCGCCGGTCGCCATGTGGATCAGGGCGCGGGGCTTGTCCTGGGCGAGGGACTGCTCCAGGCCGCTGATCGCGTCGATCTGTGCGAGGCGCAGACCGTACGGCTCCAGCTTCGGCATGCGCCGCAGACCGGCCCGGAAGGTGGGAGCCCGGCGGTCCTGTGCGCGCTCCATCCAGGCGGCGACGGTCTCGGGGCGGTGGAAGGAGAACACCTCGCGGGACCGGGGCTCAGGGTCGAGGCGGTTGACGAAGTAGGTCTCGGTTCCGGTGGTGGCGTAACGGAAGGCGAAGGGCTCGGACTCCCGCCAGACGGCGAGGCTGTGCTCCTTCAGCACACCCTTGGCGTAGCGCTCGTTCTGGGAGAGTGCGCCGGAGAGGTGGTCCCCCTCGCGCTTGGCCTCGATGACACCGACGATCTTTCCGTCGACGTACAGGACGTAGTCCGCACGACCCGTCGCAAGGGTGAACTCCCTTACGGCGACGCCCTGTCCGGCGAGCGGGTTCAGGTCGGCACGGTCCTGGACGAGCCAGCCGGCGTCGGAGAGCATGACGTCGATCTTCTGCCGGGCCTGGACTTCGTTGAGAGGGGCCGGGCGCTGGGCGCGGTGCACGATGGCGTCGCGGGCGGCGGCGTTGACCCGGCGCGGCTGCTTGCGGTCGGCCTCATACTGGGCCTGCTGCGCGGACCGCAGGCTGACGATCTCGGCTTCCATGTCCGCCAGCCGGGCGGCCAACGCCGCCTTGGCCTGCTGGGCGCTGACCATCAGGGCTTCGGCCTCGGCGCGGGCCCGGCGCTCGGCTTCGAGGCGGTCGGTGGACTCGCTCAGCTTGACCCGGGACTGCGCCAGCGCGTCGCGCTGCCCATCGAGTGCCTGGCGCAGTTCGGCTACCTCGGCCGGGTTCGTGAGTACCGGCATGGCGGGCGGCACGAAGGCGGTGACCGTGCGCTTGCCGGTCAGGGCACGGTGGTAGAAGACCCCGAGCTCGTAACAGAGCCGAACGGCCTCAAGGGCGCGGGTGGTGTCGAAAAGGTGGGCGTGGGCGGCCTCGTTGCGATCGCGGCGGACGCGGTCGAAGGCGTCGTGCACGGCGGGGGTCAGCGCGCCGATGCCGGTGAGGGCCCGCAGCCGGTCGATCTGGCGGGTTCCCGCGACACGGATGCCCGTCCGTGTGACGAGATCCTCGGCCAGGACTTCGCCGAACTGCCCGGCCTGGACCTGGGCGGCGTTCGGATTGCTGAAGACATTGAGCTCGGCCTGGGCTCCATAAAGGGCGAGAAGCGGCTGATGCTGATAAAGCACCCCGAAGTTCGGAGATGCCTTTGCCAGGTCCCGAAGCCAGTCGTCCACGCTGTTCCCACCCCGCTGGTACAGATCGTCAAGATGATCGAGTTTACGAGGTGGGGAATGATCGGGCTCTGCGTTTTGCCAGGTTCTTCATACCGGTAGCACGAGCCGGTCGGCGCGGCCGGCATCGCCTTGATCTTCCGGCCACCCGCGCTCGTCTTCTCCGCCGACGGCTGGTCGTCGTTCGTCGCGGCGGTCAAGGCGACAGCATCTGACGCCTTGCACGCCTCGCAACCGATCAACTCCTGTTCCCGATCGGCCGATTCGGCGCGCTCGACGGTCCAATCGGCCACGTAGCGGCTGAAGATGTCGTTGATTACGTAGGCGTGGTATCAGGTCCCCTCGGCCGACCCGGCGAGCTTGGTGATATCCCAGGTGATCACCTGTGACGGGCCGGTGGCGACCAGCTCGGGCACGGTCCTGGCAGAATGCACGGAGGCCCGGACCGCGCGAAAGCGGGCCGGGCCTCGGGGGTTTCTCAGGCCGCCGGGAGCCGGGGCAGTTCCTTCGGGAAGGTCCGCGACTCCTGGCAGTCGACAGCCTCGTACGTGTGGCGAGCGAGCTGGTAGGCGAAGTCGATGAGGACCTGCCGCAACTCGTTCCCGTGGACGCGGGTCTCGCCGATGGTGCGGGCATCGACGGTCAGCGCATAAGCCTCCCGCGCCTCGCCTCGCTTCTTGCCGGGCGGGGTGCAGGGGACGTACACGTACGCGCGGTCCGGGTGCGTCAAGGCTCTGATGTCGCCGGAGGACACCTCGACCGGGTCCACGAGGTACCCGTTCTCCGCGTAGTAGTCACGCCACGGGCCGGAAGCCGAGTCAAGGGACTCCACCTCTCCCGAAATGACGGAGCCACCGCTGGTGCGTACGTAACAGGCGAAGAAGAAGTCCCCGTCCGACCGGTCCTGTCGGAGCGTCCCCCGCTCCTCGGCGGAGCGTGCCGAGGGCAGGGCACGCGCCGCCGTCTCCCGGTCCACCGCACCGTCGCACGGCCGGGCCGGCAGCCGGTCGATGCCCTTGGTGAAGATCTCCAGGTATCCGACTACCGCCGCGATCGCCACCAGGCAACTTATCCCTGCGGTGAGGACATTTTTCTTTCGACGTACCTGCATGAGGCTTCCCACATCCACTCAGAAGTTACGCGGCCGGCCGGGCATGGGAGTCCTCCAGCATGTTGTCGCTGTCATTCCAGCCCTTCTGAATTTCCACGCGGATCATGTTTCGCGTGGCATCTTCTGTCAATTCCTTGGACCCGTGCTTGTCGATGGCGTTGACAGCGCTCTCCTGGGTCTGCACGTTGGCCGATTCCAAGGAGTCGTTCAGCTTCCCCCCACTGTCGTAAAGGGCCTGGTCCAGGGCGCCGTCGATCTGCTGCTCGTCGGTGAGCCGGTCGACGGCCATACCGGCGATTCCACCGAAGAAACCGCTGACCGCGGCGCCCGCCGCCGCCGCGGCCGGTGCCGTTCCCACCAGGGCGACGGTACCCACGCCGACACCGGCGGACAGGATGGACTTGACGCTGTCGCCCTTGGTCTTGAGGGCGTCGTTCGCGTCCTTCTCGGCCTCCAGGTCACCGGCGATCTC
The DNA here is from genome assembly GCF_040297265.1 of Streptomyces sp. NPDC001832. NCBI lineage: Bacteria > Bacillati > Actinomycetota > Actinomycetes > Kitasatosporales > Streptomycetaceae > Streptomyces > Streptomyces sp. NPDC001832. The sequence continues at coordinate 26,096 of NZ_JBEOYU010000005.1, read as the reverse complement.
GGCGTCCGCGACCGAGTGTCCGACGATGCCCTCGATGATTCCGGCGTTCGTGGCGATGGCCTTGACCGCGTCCTCCGTCTTTCCGTCGAAAAGCTCCGGCTGGGCGATGTGCGCCTCCAGGGAACTCGCCGTGTAGACGCTCTCGCCGATGATGATCGCGGCGCGGCCCATGGGGTCCCGGGCCGTCTCGTACAGGAACCGTGTGACATCCCGCCTGTCGAGGCTGTCGGGATCCTGGCTGTTGTTCCAGAAGATCGACTCGGCTCCCTTGCCGGAGACCGACAGGCTGATCTCGGGCATGTAGGCGGCGGCCATGTCGCCGAAGCTCTCGCCCGTGGCCTTGTTCACCAGCTTGGCGCCGGTCTCCGGCTGTGCGACCGCGTGCATGACCTCCTGCATCAGCGCGACCTGCGCCTTGCTGTGCGGCCGGGGGTCGGTCGGCCTCTCGCCGTCCCCGATGCCCGTCACCGCCGCTTCGAGGGCGTGTGCCACCGCCCCGTCGCGGTCGGTGTACCGGATGCTCTCCACCACGTGCTCGAAGACCTTCTTGTCGTCGAAGGTCTCCAGTGCGGCCTCGGGGTTGTGCGACAGGGCCTTCATATAGCCGACCATCGGGTCGCTGCCGTCGTCGTCGCCGAAGACGAGGTCCGTGACGCTTCCGGCTTTCCAGAGGTCGTTGGTGCCCATGCCTGGGCTACCGGCCGGCGCCATGTCCATCTTCAGGATCTGCTTGCCGTAGGCGTCGAGGAACTCGGCGTCGTACTTGCCGTGGTGCATCAGGCTGCTCATGACCTGGTAGCCCATGGCGCCGTTCGGCCTCAGCGGGTCCGAGGGGCTGGACCGGAAGAACGTGTTCGCCTCGTCAAGAACCTTCTTCTTCCACTCCTGCATGCCGTCCGTGTCGGACAGCGTGGCCGTCGCGAGCGTCATGCTCAGGTCCCGCTGGATGCTCTGGAGCTGCTTGAGCTCCTCGCCCCTCGCACCCACGTGGATCTCGGCGAGGTCGTTCCAGAACTGCAGGGTCTCCTTGCCCCCCAGCTCGGAGGCGAACTGGGCGGCGAAGAGCTCGTCGTCCTTGTACTTGGCCATGGCCCGCTGGAACTCGGCGAGTTCCTCGGGCGACATCTTCTTGGCGTCCTTCGCCAGCTTCGCCATGTCGTCGGCCTTCTGCAGCGCGTCGGCGGCGGAGTCGCGGTCGGCGTACTTGGCACCGGAGAAGCCGTAGTCGGCCTGTTCGGCTATCGCCTTCAGGGCACGAGCGGCGGTGGAGTCGCTCGTCGTGGCCTGGCCGAGGAGACCCTGAATCCTGTCCCTGAGGGCCTCGGCCTTCTCCTTGGTGCCAGGAGGTTCGGGGTGAACGGCCGCGATGACGCGGAAGCCGCCGCCCTTCTCGCCGTACACCGAGAGCCTGTCCTTGTCGAAGCCGTCGTCCAGGGCCTGCTTGAGCTTGTCGCGGTACCCGACGAGCTCGTCGTACGTGTCTTTGAGGATGTTGTGGATGGATGTCGCCTGGGTCAGGGCGTCCGAGAACTCACCGGCCGTCTTGGAGATGAACTCGCGCGAGACGGTGGCATTGGCGCCCGCCCAGTTCGCCCTGTCGGCCTTGGCCTTCATGTCGTCACGCGACCGCTTCTCCAGGCTCGTCAGTCTCTTGACGACCGTGCCCCAGTCGCTGATCGCGGTGTTCAGCAGCGAGAAGTTGGCATGGCGGAGTGCATCGAGGTCCATCAGCGGTTCGTCCCTTCGTCAAAACCCTTGTCGAGGGTGGCGATGCTGCTGATGGTCGACGCGATGTGGTACTCGTCGTCCGCGTGGGCCTTCTTCGTGAAGTCCATGTGGTTGGAGATGTGGGCACAGGCGTCGAGCAGGGTGGTCAGCGACTTCTCCCACCGCTCCTGGACCGCGTCCAGGGCGCCCCCGAGCTCGAACTCCTGCGTCTTGAGGTCCTTGGCGGCGGACTGGCTGCTGGACCAGGCGTCACGGCCGTAGCGGCCGAGATCCGTGAACAGCTTGAACGCGCTGTCGCCGACTGCGGCCAGGTCCTGCTGGTCGACCTTGAGGTCACCCTGCTGCCTGCCGCCGCCCCTGCCGCTCGGCGCCTCGTTCAGTTGCATTCGCGAGGAGTTTCTACTGCTGGCGTCGGCCTTCAGCCGCTCCCATTCATCCCACACCATCTGGTGGACTCCTTCCCCCGTACGGACAAGCAAGAGATCGACGATTCACTCGAGAAGACGGCAAGACGCCGAACACGTCAAATGCCGACCCTACACAGGCAATTGGAACGGACGACCGGGCAGCCAGGCCCCCTGCTCGACTCTCCCATGCGGGCCAGCGGTCAGGCCGAGGAGCCGCGCGCCCGGGAGAGCAGGTCGCGGGCCGGGCCGGTGGCGCCGGCCACGGCCGCGCCGACGACGGCCGCGTCGGCCGCCAGCAGCAGGGGTGCATTCGTGTAGACGCGGGCGATGACGGCGTCCGTGGTGCCGGTGTACATCAGGCCTGTCCCGCTCAGACTGCCGACCAGCCACAGGCCCCACCACCAGTTCACGGCGCGTGGCAGGCGCTCACCCGGGGCGCTGGCGCGGTGGATGTCCGCGACGATCCCGCGGGGTACGGGGGACCGCGTCCGCCACAGGTGACACCGATGGCCCGGCCTCGCCTTCCCTGGCGAGCGTCGGGCATCAAACGAAACGGGGTCCGGCCGCAGGACCGGACCCCCCTCGTGTCCCCCCTCCGTCAGGGCTTCCTGATCCCCCCGAATCCCTCCCCGGAAGCACCCGACGACAGATACGACCCGGCAGGGTGCCGAACGGTTGTACCCCTTGACGATCTCTTTACCTTGGTGGCAAAAAGGTCTCTCAGCAGGCGTGTTCGGCGTACCGGGACGCGACCTCCGCGAGGACTTCCGCGCCGTCGCGGGCCCAGAGGTCCTCGTTGAAGATCTCCACCTCGATGGGGCCGTCGAAGCCGGTGGCCTCGACCAGTGAGCGGAACGCGCGGAAGTCCACGGTACCGTCGCCCAGTTGGCCCCGGCCGACCAGAACGCCCGCCGGGAGCGGGGTGATCCAGTCAGCGAGCTGGAAGGAGTGGATACGGCCAACCGCCCCGGCCCTTGCGATCTGTGCGGGCGCCTGGTCGTCCCACCAGATGTGGTAAGTGTCGACGACCACGCCGACCTGCTCGGCGGGGAAGCGTTCCGCGATGTCCAGGGCCTGGGACAGGGTGGAGACGACACAGCGGTCCGAGGCGAACATCGGGTGCAGTGGTTCGATCGCGAGGCGTACCCCGCGTTCCCGCGCGTGCGGCGCCAGTTCTGCCAGGGCGTCCGCGATGCGTTCCCTGGCGCCGTGCAGGTCCTTGCTGCCCGCCGGGAGGCCGCCGGAGACAAGGACCAGGGCGTCGGTGGACAGCGCCGCCGCCTCGTCGAGCGCGGCGCGGTTGTCGTCCAGGGCGCGGGCCCGTTCCGCCGGGTCGAGTGCGGTGAAGAAGCCGCCCCGGCAGAGGGAGGTGACGGAGAGTCCGGATTCGGCGAGCAGTCGGGCGGTGCGCTCGATGCCGTACTCCTGGACGGGGGCCCGCCACAGGCCGACCTTGTCGATGCCCGCCTTGACGCATCCCTCGGCCAGCTCGGGCAGCGACCACTGCTTGATGGTCTCCTGGTTGATGGAGAGACGGCCGTCGCTCATCGGGTGCCTCCGTTGACCGCGAGCAGGGCGCGCATCCGGGATTCGGCCAGCTCCGGGTCGGGGAACAGGCCCAGCCGGTCGGCAAGTTCGTACGCCTTCGCCAGGTGCGGCAGCGAGCGGGCGGACTGCAGGCCGCCGACCATGGTGAAGTGGTCCTGGTGCCCGGCCAGCCAGGCGAGGAGAACGACGCCCGTCTTGTAGAAGCGGGTCGGGGTCTGGAAGAGGTGGCGGGACAGCTCGACCGTCGGGTCGAGCAGGTCCCGGAAACCCTTCGCGTCACCCGTGTCGAGGACCCGTACCGCGTGGGCGGCCAGCGGGCCGAGCGGGTCGAAGATGCCGAGCAGGGCGTGGCTGAAGCCCCGGTCGTCGCCCGCGATCAGCTCGGGGTAGTTGAAGTCGTCGCCGGTGTAGCAGCGGACCTTGCGAGGCAGTCGGCGGCGGACATCGATCTCGCGCTCGGCGTCCAGGAGCGAGATCTTGATGCCGTCGACCTTGTCCGGGTGTTCGGCGATGACCTTCAGGAAGGTGTCGGTGGCGGCGTCCAGGTCCGAGGAGCCCCAGTAGCCCTCCAGCGCCGGGTCGAACATCGGGCCGAGCCAGTGCAGGACGACCGGTTCCGAGGCCTGGCGCAGCAGGTGAGCGTACGTCTCCAGGTAGTCCTCGGGCCCCTTTGCCGCGGCGGCGAGGGCGCGGGAGGCCATCAGAATGGCCTGGGCGCCGCTCTCCTCGACGAGGGTGAGCTGCTCCTCGTACGCGGACCGCACCTCGGCGAGCGAGGCGGGTTTGGCGGGGAGTTGGTCGGTGCCGACGCCGCAGGCGATACGGCCGCCGACCGCCTTGGCCTCGGCGGCGGAACGGCGGATCAGTTCGGCCGCGCCGGCCCAGTCCAGGCCCATGCCGCGCTGGGCGGTGTCCATGGCTTCGGCGACGCCGAGACCGTGCGACCAGAGGTGGCGGCGGAAGGCGAGGGTGGTGTCCCAGTCGACGGCGGCCGGTGAGTCGGGGCTGATGTCGGCGTACGGGTCGGCTACGACATGGGCGGCGGAGAAGACCGTACGGGAGGCGAGCGGTGCCCCGCCGGGTGCGAGGTCGAGCGGGGTGGTGCGGGGTTCGTACGGGCCCTGCGGAAGGTGGATGGTCACTCAGGTCAGCTCCGATGCGCCGTACACGAGGTGGATTGTCACAGCGTCAGCTCCGGTACGTCGAAGCGACGGCCCTCGGCGGAGGACTTCAGGCCCAGGTCGGCGAGCTGGACGCCGCGGGCGCCGGCCATCAGGTCCCAGGTGTACGGCTCGTCGAGCACGATGTGGCGCAGGAAGAGCTCCCACTGGGCCTTGAAGCCGTTGTCGAAGACGGCGTTGTCGGGGACTTCCTGCCACTGGTCGCGGAAGGATTCGGTGACCGGGAGGTCCGGGTTCCAGACCGGCTTGGGGGTGGCCGAGCGGTGCTGGACACGGCAGTTGCGAAGTCCGGCGACGGCGGAGCCGTGGGTTCCGTCGACCTGGAACTCGACGAGCTCGTCGCGGTTGACGCGGACCGTCCAGGAGGAGTTGATCTGTGCGACGGCGCCGCTGGCCAGCTGGAAGATGCCGTACGCGGCGTCGTCGGCGGTGGCGGCGAACGGCTTCCCCTGCTCGTCCCAGCGCTGCGGGATGTGCGTCTGGACGTGCGCCTGCACGGTGCAGATCCGGCCGAACAGCTCGTGGAGCACGTACTCCCAGTGCGGGAACATGTCGACGACGATGCCGCCGCCGTCCTCGGCACGGTAGTTCCAGGACGGGCGCTGGGCCTCCTGCCAGTCGCCCTCGAAGACCCAGTAGCCGAACTCACCGCGTACGGAAAGGATCTCGCCGAAGAAGCCGCCGTCGATGAGGCGCTTCAGCTTCAGCAGGCCCGGCAGGAAGATCTTGTCCTGGACGACACCGTGCTTGATCCCGGCGTCACGGGCCAGGCGGGCCAGCTCCAGGGCGCCCTCGACGTCCGTGGCGGTGGGCTTCTCGGTGTAGATGTGCTTGCCCGCGGAGATCGCCTTCTTGATCGCCTCGACGCGGGCCGAGGTGACCTGGGCGTCGAAGTAGATGTCGATGGTGTCGTCGGCGAGGACCGCGTCGAGGTCGGTCGACCACTCGGTCAGTCCGTGCTGTGCGGCGAGCTCCTCCAGCGCGTGGGCGCGGCGGCCGACCAGGACGGGCTCGGGCCACAGCACGTCGCCGTCGCCGAGATCGAGGCCGCCCTGCTCGCGGATTGCGAGGATCGAGCGCACCAGGTGCTGCCGGTGTCCCATGCGACCCGTGACGCCGTTCATGGCGATGCGCACTGTCCTGCGTGTCACGAAAGTTCCTCCATGCAGCGTAGCAAGCGCTTTCTATCGCTGATGACGCTAGCCTGCCGACAGCGGCCCGGACAAGAGGGACCGGCCCAAAACCCTCGGAGGAAGCGATGACAGTCACGCTGGCGGACGTGGCAGCTCGCGCCCGGGTGTCCCCGGCCACCGTCTCCCGCGTACTGAACGGCAACTACCCGGTGGCCGCGTCCACCCGGGAGCGGGTGCTGCGCGCGGTGGACGACCTCGACTACGTACTGAACGGGCCGGCCAGCTCTCTCGCCGCCGCCACCTCCGACCTGGTCGGCATCCTGGTCAACGACATCGCCGACCCGTTCTTCGGGATCATGGCGGGGGCGGCGCAGACCGAGATCGGCGGGCCCGGGGGCGGTTCGGGCCGGGCGGGCGGCGAGAAGCTCGCTGTCGTCTGCAACACCGGCGGCTCCCCCGAGCGTGAACTCACCTATCTCACCCTGCTCCAGCGCCAGCGCGCCGCGGCCGTCGTGCTGACCGGCGGCGCCGTGGAGGACCCGACGCACCAGGCGGCGATGTCCGCCAAGCTGGCGAAGCTCGCCGACGCGGGCACCCGGGTGGTGCTGTGCGGTCGGCCTCCGCTGCCGGACAGCGAGGCGATCGTGGCCGCGCTGGCCTTCGACAACCGGGGCGGGGGGCGTCGTCTCACCGAGCACCTGCTCTCGCTCGGCCACCGGCGGATCGGCTACGTCGCGGGCCCGCCGGAACGGACGACGACCCGCCACCGCCTTGAGGGGCACCGCGACGCGATGAGTGCGGCGGGCCTCGTCAGCGACGAGGAGCGCCGCACGGTCCACGGCCCCTACGACCGCCGCTCCGGCTACGACGCCACCCTCGAACTCCTGTGCCGCGAACCGGAGATGACGGCCGTCGTCGCCGCCAACGACACGGTGGCGCTCGGCGCAAGTGCGGCAATCCGGGAGCGCGGTCTCCGCATCCCCGAGGACATCTCGGTGGCGGGGTTCGACGATCTGCCGTTCTCCGTGGACGCGGTCCCGGCGCTGACGACCGTGCGGCTGCCGCTCTTCGAGGCGGGCGCGCGGGCGGGCCGGCTGGCGATGGGCAAGGAGACGCCGCCGCCGGGCGGCATCGCGACGATCGCGGCGGAGCTGATGGTGCGGGGGTCGACGGCGCCGCCGCGGGTGTGACCCACGCGATATCGTGCAAATACCGGCATTCGGGAGGACCGCATGACGACCACGCCGATGGACACGGCAAGCGCCTGGGACGCGCTGGACGGTGTCCAACTGCCCCGCGGCTACCGCGTCGAGATCGCAGGCGGGAAGATCACCATGACGCCGCAGGGCGAGAACCAGTGGAAGGTCATCCTCAAGGCGGCCCCGCAGATCGAGCAGCAGCTTGCCAACCACGGCGACATCCTCTCGCACGTGATGATCGATTTCCCGTCCAGCCTGTACGGCCACGCGCCCGATCTCGCCATCACCGCCCCGGGCTCCGAGCGCAACAGCCGCGGTCGGTACGAATGGCACAGCCTGGAAGCGGTGCCCGTCGCCGACGGTTCCTCCCGCTGATTCCTCCCGCGGGCCGGGTACTGGCATGTCACGCCCCGGGTCGATGATGTGCGGGCCGCTGTCCTGTCCGTACGGTGCAGGCGGGCAGGCACCGACGGAAGGAAAATCGCACGTGAAGCTCGCTTTCTCGACCCTCGGAGTGCCGGGGATGCCGATGGCCGACGTCGTCCGGCTAGCCGCGGAGCACGGCTATCAGGGGGTGGAGCTGCGTGCCCATCCTGAGGAGCCGGTGCACCCGGGTATTTCGGTGCTTGAACGGGCCGCTGTCGTCGAGGAGTTCAAGAAGAGCGGCGTCGAGATCCTGACCGTCGCCGGGTATGTCCGGGTCGCGGCCGCGGGGGACGACCGGCCGGTGCTGGACGAACTCGCCGGGCTGGTGGAGCTGGCGCACGACCTCGGTGCGCAGAACGTCCGGGTCTTCCCTGGCGGCGGCGACCAGGACCCCGCCGTGGCCGACGCGGCCGCTGCCCGCCGGTTGGCCGCTGCCGCTCCGCACGCCGCAGACCTGGGCGTACGCATCCTGCTCGAAACCCATGACTCGCACCGGGCGGGCGCCGATGTGGCCCGGCTCGCCGGTACGGTCGGGCACCGGCAGGTCGGTGCGCTGTGGGACATCATGCACACCTGGCTGGCCGGCGAGGAACCGGCCGCGAGCCATGCGGTGCTCGCCCCGCACCTGGGCTATGTGCAGGTGAAGGACATCGCGTCGGCGCACGACGTCACGCCGCTGCCACTCGGCGCCGGGGTGCTGCCGCTCGGGGCGTGCCTGGAGAGCCTGGACCCGGACAGCTGGGTCTGCTGGGAATACGAGAAGCGGTGGCACCCGGGAGCCGCCGGCCTGCCCGGTCTGCTGAGCGCGGGACGCGAGCATCTGCTGCGGCTGGGCGCGCCGAAGAAGTAGCTGCCCGGTTCAGACACGCGCCGACTGCGGCTCTACGGTCTCCGCCATCGCGGGACTCGGCCGGCGCGCCCCCGCCGAGGACGTCAGCGCCACCCCGCCCACCAGCAGCACGGCCGCGCACCACCGCAGCGGGCTCACGGACTCGCCCAGCAGCAGCGCGGCCGACGACATCCCGAAGACGGGGACGAGCAGGGTGAACGGGGCCACCGACGAAGCCGGGTGATGGCGCAGCAGGAAGCCCCAGGCCCCGAAGCCGAAGACGGTGGTGATCCAGGCGACGTAGACGATGATCCCGATGCCGCTCCAGTCGAGCGCGGCCAGCGCGTCGGCGTCGCGGTCCCAGCCCTCGAAGAGGAGGGAGAGACCGAGCAGCGGGAGCACGGGCACAATCGAGACCCAGACCATGAAGTTGAGGGAGTCGGGCGGCGCGGCCTTGCGGGTCAGTACGTTGGACACACCCCAGCAGGCCGCCGCCGCGATCACCAGGGCGAAAGCGAGTGCAGGACCGCTCGCGCCCTCGTCAACCGCGGCCACCCCGATGCCCGCGAGAGCTATTCCCATCCCCAACACCCTTGTCCTGCCCGGCCGTTCGCCAAGCGCGAGCGCCGCGAAGAGGGTCGTGAAGACCGCCTGGACCTGGAGCACGAGGGAGGAGAGACCGGCGGGCATGCCACGGTCCATGCCGATGAAGAGCAGCCCGAACTTCGCCACTCCGAGGACGAGCCCGACGCTCACGATCCACTTCCACGCGACCTTGGGTCGGCCGACGAAGAAGACGGCGGGCAGCGCGGCGGCCAGGAAGCGCAGAGCGGAGAAGAGCAGCGGCGGGAAGTGCCCGAGGCCGATCTCGATGACGACGAAATTGACACCCCAGACGGCGGCCACCAGGGCAGCCAGGGCGATGTGGAGGGGACGCATGCACCGAGGATCACCCACACCAATCATGTAGCACCAGCACGCATTTCTTCATGGTGGAATTGAGTGTTGCTAACGAATCGCGAAGTCCCTTCGTCCGGATCGGGCCGCCGCGATCCGGACGAAGGCCCCTGTCCCCCGGGAGGTTCCGGTGCTCGATCTGTCCCGGCTGCGCGCACTGCACGCCATCTCCGTCCATGGCTCCGTCGCGGGCGCCGCCGCCGCGCTCGGCTACACCCCGTCGGCGGTCTCGCAGCAGATCACCAAGCTGGAGCGGGAGACCCGTACGACCCTCCTGGAACGCCGCGGGCGCGGTGTCGCGCTGACCGAGGAGGCGCTCCATCTGGCCGCGACGGCCCAGCAGTTGCTGGCGATCGTGGAGCGCGCGGAGACGACACTGGAGCAGCGCAGGGGGTTGCCCACGGGGCGGCTGTCGATCGGCGCGTTCGCGTCCGCGGCGCGCGGGCTGCTGCCCGGCGTGCTGGCTGGGCTGGAGCGGGACCATCCCGCCCTGGACGTCCGGTTGACCGAGGTCGATCCGCACCTCTCGGTCGACCTGGTAGCCAAGGGCGTGATCGATCTGGCGGTCGCGCACGACTGGGACATCGCCCCGCTGCCTGCCCCGGAGGGTGTGGCGCAGGCCGTGATCGGTGACGACCGGTGCGATCTGCTGGTGCCGCAGGGGCACCGGCTCGCCGGGCGGGACGCGGTGCGGCGCGAGGAGCTGGCGAAGGAGCGGTGGATCTGCCAGCCACCGGGGACGGTCTGCCACGACTGGCTCGTACGGACGCTGCGCGCGGCGGGTTACGAGCCCGACATCCGCCACCAGGCGGAGGAGAACCACACCCAGCTGGCCCTGCTTGCCGCGGGTCTCGGGGTCGCGATGATCCCGCGGCTGGGGCGGGGGCCGCTGCCGGCGGGGGTCGTGGCGGTGCCGCTGGATCCCGTACCGGTGCGTCGGCTGTATGCGCTGTGGCGTACGGAGGCGGCCCGGCGGCCCGCGATCACGGCGGCGGTGTCGGCACTCCAGACACACGGGGCAGCGGTGGGGCTGCGGCAGGGGTGTTGAGGCAGGGGCCCGACGCCGCACCCTCGCACACCCCGCCCCAATGGCCGGACCGGCCCGGATTCGCCCGCATCCGCTCACGCACCGGACGGGTCCGAAACGGTCCTGGCCCTTGACCGGAAGTTATTTTCTGGATATCCGTGCTCCTTGGAAGTTTCTTTCACCACCCCTCGCCCTCGAGAACGGCCGAAGGAGCTCACGTGCACCACCGCCCCTCCAGACGCACCCTCCTCACCGCCACCGCTGCAACCGCCGCAGTCGCGGTCACCGGCGGGGTCGTCGCCCCCGGCGCCGTCGCCGCCCAGAGGTCCGCGAGCAGCGGGCACAGCAGCGGACACCACATTTCGGCTGCCACCACCGAGCGCCTCAAGCGGCTCATCTCCCGGATGACCCTGGAGGAAAAGGTCGGGCAGCTCTTCGTGATGCGGGTGTACGGGCACTCCGCCACCGAGCCCGACCAGGCCGACATCGACTCCAACATGGCGGAGATCGGGGTCCGTACCGCCGCCGAGATGATCGCCAAGTACCACGTCGGCGGGATCATTTACTTCGCCTGGGCGCACAACACCCGTGACCCGCACCAGATCACCGACCTCTCCAACGGCATCCAGCGCGCCGGTCTCGCCGGCCCCACTCCCCTGCCGCTCCTCATCTCCACCGACCAGGAGCACGGCATCGTCTGCCGCGTCGGCGAACCCGCCACGCTGATGCCGGGCGCGATGGCGCTGGGCGCCGGCGGTTCGCCCTCCGACGCCCGCCGGGCCGGGCAGATCGCGGGCGCCGAACTGGCCGCGATCGGCATCAACCAGAACTACGCCCCGGACGCCGATGTCAACGTCAACCCCGCCAACCCGGTGATCGGGGTACGCTCCTTCGGCTCCGACCCGCAGTCCGTGGCCGGGATGGTCGCGGCCCAGGTGAAGGGGTATCAGAGCAGCGGTGTCGCTTCGACGGCCAAGCACTTCCCGGGACATGGCGACACCAACACCGACAGCCACACCGGTCTGCCCGTCATCCGCCACACCCGGGAGCAGTGGGAGGAGCTGGACGAGCCGCCGTTCCGGGCCGCGATCGCCGCGGGCATCGACTCGATCATGACCGCGCACATCGTGGTCCCGGCGCTTGACCCGGCCGAGGACCCGGCGACGCTGTCCCGCCCGATCCTCACCGGCATCCTGCGCGAGGAGCTCGGCTACGACGGTGTCGTGGTCACCGACTCGCTCGGCATGGAGGGCGTACGGACGAAGTACGGCGACGAGCGTGTGCCGGTCCTCGCACTTCAGGCGGGCGTCGACCAGTTGCTCAACCCGCCGAGCCTCGACGTCGCCTGGAACGCCGTCCTGAAGGCCGTGAAGAACGGTGAGATCAGCGAGGCCAGGATCGAGGAATCGATTCTGCGGATCCTGCGGCTGAAGACGAAGCTCGGGCTGTTCGACGACCCGTTCGTCAGCCACGCGGGGGTGGACCGTACCGTCGGAACGCGGGCACATCTCGCCGCCGCCGACCGGATCGCCGAGCGCACGACAACACTGCTCGCCAACGACGGCGCGGTGCTGCCGCTCTCCCGCCGCTCCCACAAGAACCTGCTCGTGGTCGGCGCCGATCCGGCCTCCCCGTCCGGCACCACCGGACCGCCGACCACCACCCTGGCCACCGCCTTCGGCGAACTGGGGTACGCGGCGACCGCGCTGTCCACCGGCACCGCCCCCACCAAGGCGAAGATCGACGAGGCGGTGGCGGCCGCACAGGGCAAGGACGCGGTGATCGTGGGGACGTACAACGTCTCGGCGACCAGCTCGCAGCGCACCCTGGTGAGCGCCCTCGCGGCAACCGGCATCCCGGTGATCACGGTCGCGATCCGCAATCCGTACGACATCGCCCGGCTGTCCGGGACCGGGTTCGCGGCGAACCTGGCCACGTACTCCTGGACCGATGTCGAACTGCGGGCCGCCGCCCGGGTGATCGCGGGCCGCGCCGAACCGAAGGGCACGCTGCCGGTGCCGGTGCAGCACGCGGACAATCCCGCGCAGGTGCTGTACCCGGTCGGTTACGGGCTGACGTACTGAGAGCCCCGCCCCCGGAAAGCGGGAAGGGGCTGTGCAGGCGCACAGCCCCTTCCCCGGCCCGAGGACCGCCTACGGGCGCAGCCCGCGCTCGCTCATCACGTCCCGCTTGTCGAGCCGTTCGTCGAACTTCGCGAGCGGCTTCGCCTTTGCCGGGTCCTCCTGCACGGCGGCCGGAGCGACGCCCGCCCAGCGCAGGATGGCCGCGGTGGCCTTCGCCTTGTCGTCGTCGGCGAGCCCGGCCACGTTGGAGCCGTGGTTACCGCCCGCCACGGTCATGACATAGCTGTCACGGGCGCCCGCACCGAGCCGGAAGCGCTCCGCGCCCCAGGGGTCGTTCTGCCCGTACACGTACAGCATGTGGTTGGCGTGGTGCTTCACCCAGCTGTCGACATCGCGCATCGCCGACGGCTGGAACTTCATCGGGATGGAGCGCGGCACGAAGTTGCGCGGCGGCTGGTATCCGTACCGGCTCAGCCCGTCGAGCCACGGCTGCTCGATGTCGGGCGAACCGAGCTGGGTGCCCGCCTGGTAGTAGTACGGCGTGTACCTCTCCAGGCCCTGGTCCGCGTAGGCGGAGAAGCCTGAGATCGAGTCGATCGAGTCCCAGATCGCCTGGTTGGAGGCGGACTTGGCGTCGGCCGGGATGGAGTCGCAGTCGGACAGCAGGCTGTACTGCCAGAACGCCCAGACGTAGTCCATGACGACGGCTTCGTACGCCTTGTCGAGCGAGCCGGCGGTGTTGAAGGTGTAGCCGTTCCCGGCCGCGTACTCCTGGTACTTCTTCTCCAGCGGCTCGCGGCGGATCAGTGCCTCGCGCTGCACACCGTTCAGCTTGTCGCGGCACTCCTTGGTGCCGACGTGTCCGAAGAACCGGTCGTACGCCGAGTCCTCCTTGTTGACCACGTCGTTGGGTGCGACGTACGCGACAACTCCGTCCATGTCCTTGGGGTAGAACCGCTCGAAGTACGTGGCGGTCATGCCGCCCTTGGAGCCGCCGGTGGCCAGCCAGTTCTTGGTGTAGATCTGCTTCAGCGCGGTGAAGACGCGGTGCTGGTCGCTGGCGGCCTGCCAGATGTCGAGCTTGGACCAGTCGGCGGGCGCCGGGCGGGACGGGGTGAAGAACCGGTACTCCAGGGAGACCTGGTTGCCGTCGACGATCCGGGTCGGCTCGGAGCGGCTGGGGTTCGTGGAGACGTTGTAGCCACTGGTGTAGAAGACCGTCGGGCGGGACGTGTCCTTGTGCAGCAGGGTGATGCGCTGCTGGAAGGTGCCCTTGGACGGGTGCCGGTGATCGATCGGCTGGGTGTAGTTGAGGACGAAGTAGCGGTAGCCCGCAGTGGAGTCTCCCCTGCTCGAACGTAGTTGAGAGCTTGGGTAAGGCTTCTCCTCGATGAGACTCATTCCCGGGATGGCCAGGATGCGGTCCTTGATGTCCGTGCTCGTGCCGCTGTCGCTGCCGGCCGTGGTCCGTAGCGCGGTCGGTTCCGCGGCGGTGGCCGCCCCGGCCGAGGCACCGGTCGCACTCACTGTGCCGATGAGCACCGCGAGCGACAGAATCCCTCTGAGCGCCTTGCGCATGCACCCTCCCCTTGATTCACAACAGACGTCGCGAACCTAGCGGGGCAACACCTTTGCCGCCAGCCCTTGTTGGCGCTGACGACGGCGAGCCGCCGCCGTCAGCAGAGAATCCAGCCCGTGGAACCGGACTTTCCCGAGATCGTGGCCGAGGCCCGGACGCACCGGTTCAGCGCATGGACCGTCACCGGGCCGGCCTGTCTGGTGTATTTGCCGCTGTCGACGACGGGGCTGCCGCCGCGCGCCTGGATGAGTACGGACATCTTGCGGCGCGGGCCGGGCTTCTTCGCGACTGCGACCGCGCAGGCGTAGGAGCGGCTCTTGTAGACGCGCAGTTCGCCGGTCTTGAACGCGACCGTCTTCGCGGGGCGCCCGGAGCAGGCCGCTGCGGCGTCGGCGCTGTTCGCCGCACCGTCGCTGAGCACCAGACCGACGGCGGCGACCAGCGGCAGGGCGAAAAGACGCACAAACATCCGGCGCCCCCGCCCGCTTCCGTCCCCGCCGACCGCTCCGGCCTTTCCAACCTCTTCGGTCCCTCTGATCACCAGCAGCCCCATCGTCCGATCGAACACTTACGCCCTTGCTCGGCACATGCGCGTACATGCGTACGACGCAGGAGGCCATCCGGAGGTTGCACCCGGCGCGCTCAGCCTCCGGGGCAACCAAATCGCCACAGCATGACTCCAACAGGGCAGAGCCATACGAAAGGCAGGTACTGCCATGCTCCAACTCCGCAACTCACAGGAAGCCCGCGGCCGGCGCGCCATCGGCCGGACGCTGCTCGCCGCCGCTCTCCTCACCGCCGTCGCCGCGGTCCCGGCCGCTGCGACGGCCCCGGTGGCCGCGGCGCCGGTACGCAGCGACGCCGGCAATCCGTCGTACCAGCAGGTTGCCCACTTCTACGGCGCCTACATCGATGCCGTCACGACGGAGGGCGGCGGCAAGCTCGCCACCGCCCTGCGGACCTTCTATCTGACACCCCCCTTGCACACCCAGCTGAAGGCCTGGGAGAAGAGCAACCACGCGGACGGTGTGCTCCGCGCCCAGAACACCCCGCTCGCCTTCCGGGTCACCTCCGGCGACAGCGGTGCGGGCCACACCTGGTCGAAGGTGCGGCTCACCTGGAGCAGCGGCAAGCACCCCACGTACTCGTATCTGACCGTGCGGTCGGACCTTCGGACCGGCAAGATCTCCAGTATCGGCGAGTAGGACCGACCGGCAAACGGGGGCGGCCCCCGGGCTCTCACACCCCCGCGGGCTCGTCCTCCCCGATGAAGGTGCGCCACAGCACGGCGTAGTGCCCTTCCCGGGCGAGGAGTTCGTCGTGCGTGCCGTCCTCGACGACCCGGCCGTCGTCCATCACCACGACTCGGTCGGCGCGGGCGGCGGTGGTCAGCCGGTGGGCAACGATGAGGGTGGTGCGGCGGCCGGAAATGGGGCCTCCCCTGCTCGAACGAAGTTGAGAGCTTGAGGAACGGTCGGTCGCCTGGTTGACCAGGGCCTCGCTGGCCAGGTCGAGGGAGGCGGTCGCCTCGTCGAGCAGCAGGATGTCCGGGTCGACGAGTTCTGCGCGGGCAAGTGCGATCAGCTGGCGCTGGCCGGCCGAGAGGTTACGGCCCCGCTCGGCGACCTCGTGCAGATAGCCGCCGTTCAGGGTGGCGATCATGTCGTGGGCGCCGACCGCCCGCGCCGCCGCTTCCACCTCGGCATCGGCGGCGTCGGGCCGCCCGTACGCGATGGCGTCGCGGACCGTTCCGGCGAAGAGGTATGCCTCCTGCGGTACAACTCCCAACCGGTGCCGGTACGCGGTGAGGTCGAGGCGGCGCAGATCGGTGCCGTCCGCCGTGACCCGGCCGCCCGTCGGGTCGTAGAACCGGGCGACGAGCTTGACGAGGGTGGACTTCCCGGCGCCCGTCTCGCCGACGAAAGCGACCGTCTGGCCGGCCGGGATCCGCAGGTCGACGCCGGTGAGGGCGTCCTCGGTGTCGTCGCCGGAGCCGTAGGCGAAGGACACGTCCTCGAAGACGATCTCGCCACGCAGCGACTGCACGTCCAGCGGTTCGTCCGGGGCGTCGGTGGAGGTCGGCTCCCGCAGGAGTTCCTGGATGCGGCCGAGGGAGACGGTGGCCTGCTGGTAGCCGTCGAACACCTGGGAGAGCTGCTGAACCGGGGCGAAGAACAGGTCGATGTAGAGGAGGTACGCGACCAGCGCACCAGTGGTGAGCGTGCCGTTGTCGACCCGGCCTGCGCCGACGATCAGTACGGATGCCGCGGCCACCGACGACAACAGCTGCACGAACGGAAAGTAGACCGAGATCAGCCACTGGCCGCGGACCCTGGCCTGGCGGTAGTGGTCGCTGCGCTCCGCGAACCGGTCCGCGCCGTCGCGCTCGCGGCGGAACGCCTGCACGATCCGCAGCCCGGAGACGGACTCCTGAAGGTCGGCGTTGACGACGCTGATGCGTTCCCGGGCCAGTTCGTACGCCTTGGCGCTCTTGCGGCGGAAGAAGAACGTCGCGATGAACAGCGCCGGCAGCGTCGCGAAGACGACGAGGGCCAGCTGTACGTCCAGGACGAGCAGCGCGACCATGATGCCGAAGAAGGTGACGACGGAGACGAAGGCCGTAACCAGACCGGTCTGCAGGAACGTCGACAGTGCGTCCACGTCCGTCGTCATCCGGGTCATGATGCGGCCGGTCAGCTCGCGTTCGTAGTAGTCCAGGCCGAGCCGCTGGAGCTGCGCGAAGATCTTCAGCCGCAGTGAGTACAGCACCCGCTCGCCGGTGCGGCCCGTCATCCGGGTCTCGCCGATCTGGGCCGCCCACTGCACGAGCACGACCACCAGGCCCAGCGCGGACGCCGCCCAGACGGCGCCGAGTGCGAGCTGCGAGACACCCTGGTCGATGCCGTGCCGGATCAGTACGGGCAGCAGGAGTCCGGCGCCCGCGTCCACCGCCACCAGCGCCAGGCTCACCAGGAGCGGCAGTCCGAAGCCGCGCAGCAGCCTGCGCAGCCCGTACGACTCCTCGGCGCTGACGGCCCGCGCCTCGTCGATGCCGGGTGTGTCGGTGGCGGGCGGCAGCGCCTCGACCTGGGCGAGCAGCTCCGGCGTCGCGGGCATACCGGCCACACCGGTGTCGCGCGGCTCCTCCTTGCGGATCCACAGACGGGGGCTGATGCCGCGCTCGGCGTCGAACTCGGCGTCCAGCTCTTCCTGGAGCGCGCGGTCGTCCTCGGGACTCGTGTCGGCGGCGGTGGTCAGCGGCTGGTGTCCGGGCGAGGTGCCGCCCAGCTCGTCCGGGTCGGTGAGCAGCCGCCGGTAGGGCGCGGAGCGGCGCTCCAGCTCCTCGTGCGTACCGATGTCGGCGAGCCTGCCGTGTTCCAGGACTGCGATCCGGTCGGCGAGGCCGAGGGTGGAACGGCGGTGGGCGATCAGGAGGGTCGTCCGCCCGGCCATCACCTGCCGCAGTGCCTCGTGGATCTCGTGCTCGACACGGGCGTCGACAGCGGAGGTGGCGTCGTCGAGGAGGAGCAGCCGGGGGTCGGTGAGGATGGCGCGGGCGAGCGCGACGCGCTGGCGCTGGCCGCCGGAGAGGGTGAGTCCGTGCTCACCGACTTTGGTGTCGTAGCCCTCGGGCAGCTCAGCGATGAACCGGTCGGCCTGGGCGGCCCTGGCCGCTTCCTCGATCTGTTCCTGGGTGGCGTCGGGGACGCCGTACGCGATGTTGGCGCGGATGGTGTCGGAGAACAGGAAGCTGTCCTCCGGTACGAGGCCGATGGCGGCGCGCAGGGACTGCTGGGTCAGCTCGCGGACGTCGTGGCCGCCGACCAGGACCGCGCCGTGCGTCACGTCGTAGAAGCGGGGCAGCAGCAGCGAGACGGTGGACTTCCCGCTGCCGGACGCGCCGACGAGGGCGACGGTCTCACCTGGCTCGATGGTCAGCGAGAACCCGTCGAGGACGGGGCGGTCCGAGGCTCCGCTTCCGAGGTCGTTGTCAGTGGCGGAGTCGGAGGGTAGCGGAGCGTACCCGAACCGTACGTCGTCGAACTCGACGCTCGCGGGGGCGTCGGCCGGGAGTTCCTTGGTGCCGTCCTTCATGGTCGGCTCGGTGTCGATCAGTTCAAGTACGCGCTCGACACCTGCCCGGGCCTGCTGTCCGACGGTGAGGACCATGGCGAGCATCCGGACCGGGCCGACGAGCTGGGCGAGGTAGGTGGAGAACGCGACGAACGTGCCGAGGGTGATCTCGCCGCGGGTGGCGAGCCAGCCGCCAAGGGCCAGCATCGCGACCTGGCCGAGCGCGGGGACGGCCTGGAGGGCGGGGGTGTAGCGGGAGTTCAGCCGGATGGTGCGCAGCCGTCCGGCGAAGAGTCTGCGCCCGACCTCTCGCAGCTTGTCGGTCTCCTGTTCCTCCTGCCCGAACCCCTTGACGACCCGGACCCCGGAGACGGCCCCGTCGACGACTCCGGCGACTGCGGCGGCCTGACCCTGGGCGTACCAGGTGGCGGGGAAGAGACGGGCGCGGGAGCGGCGGGCGATGAACCAGAGGACGGGAGCGACGGTGACCGCGACCAGGGTGAGCAGGGGTGAGAGAAACGCCATGATCACCAGGGAGAGGATGAACAGCAGCACGTTCCCGATGGTCATCGGGAGCATGAACAGGAGACTCTGGATCAGCTGCAGGTCGCTGGTGGCACGCCCGACGACCTGCCCGGTGGACAGCTCGTCCTGGCGCTTCCCGTCGAGGCGGGTGAGCGTCCCGTACATCTCGGTACGGAGATCGTGCTGTACGTCGAGGGCGAGCCGGCCGCCGTAGTAGCGGCGGATGTACGTGAATACGTACACCAGTACGGCGGCGAATATGAGGAGTCCGGTCCAGACGGTGAGGGACCTGGTGTGGTTGCCGACGACATCGTCGATGATCACCTTGGTGATCAGCGGGACGACGGCCATCACCGCCATACCGGCCAGCGACGAGCCGAGCGCCAGCAGCACATCGCGCCGGTAGCGCCATGCGTAACCGCTCAGCCGCCGAGCCCAGCCCTGGGTCTGCGCCGCGCCGTCTGCGCTCCCTGCGTCCGTCACCGGTGCCTCCCGTTCGACGTGGTCTACCGGAAGGCGACAACGCGGTGGGCAGCGGATTTCATCCCGCCGTTACAGAGACGGGTCCATGGTCGTAGGCCGGTACGACGACCTTCCTACGGCCTTCCTGCCACTTTCCTACGACCTTCCTGCGACCGGCATACGACCGGCTGCCCATGCAGTCGGCGACGAAGGAACACCCGCCGAGGAAGTGAGCCCGCCCGCGATCCCGGCAGTCGGGGGGTCGCTGGCGGGCAGGCGTCCTACAGATGCGTCGGCTCGAACATCCTCAGCAGGGCCGGGAGCACGACCACCGAAGGGCCGGGCTCCGCAAGAGACTTCGCCAGGTCGTCGGCGAGCTTCTCGGGGGTCGTACGGACCGCCGGGACGCCGAAGGACTCGGCGAGCGCGACGAAGTCGGGGCGGGAGAGTTCCGTCGCCGTGGCCTCGCCGAAGGCGCCCGTCATGTATTCGCGCAGGATGCCGTAGCCGCCGTCGTCGACGATCAGCCAGGTGACCGGAAGGTCGTACTGGCGGGCCGTGGCCAGTTCCGCGATCGAGTACATCGCGCCGCCGTCGCCGGATACCGCCAGGACCGGCTTCGTACGGTCGGCCGCCGCCGCACCGAGGGCGGCCGGGAAGCCGTAGCCGAGGCCGCCCGCGCCCTGGGCCGAGTGCATTGTGTTCGGGTGGCGGGCGTCGAAGGCGGACCAGGCCCAGTAGGCGAGGATCGTCATGTCCCAGAAGCTCGGGGACGTGTCGGGCAACGCCTGGCGGACCGAGGCGATGAGCTGCTGCTCCAGGGTGAGGTCCTGGCCGGCGATCCTGTCCCGTACCGCTTCGAGGACCGCACGGACACGGTCCGGTGCCGACGGGTCCGCGCGGCGGTCGACCGCGTCGAGGAGATCGGCCAGGGCCTCGCGGGCGTCGGCGTGGATGCCGAGTGCGGGGTGGTTGGACTCCAGCTTGCCGGCGTCGGCCTCTATCTGGATGACCCGGCCGCGCGGGGCGAACGTGTGGTAGTTCGAGGAGAGTTCACCGAGTCCGGAGCCGACGACCAGCAGCACGTCGGCGGACTCCAGGAAGTCCGTCGTGTGGCGGTCCTCCAGCCAGGACTGGACAGAGAGCGGGTGCTCCCACGGAAAGGCGCCCTTGCCGCCGAAGGTGGTGACGACCGGTGCGTCGATCTTCTCCGCGAGCGCGAGCAGCTTGCCGGACGCGTCGGAGCGTACGACTCCGCCGCCCGCGATGACCGCCGGACGTTCCGCCTTCGACAGCAGATCGGCCGCCACGGCGGTCAGTTCGGGGCGGGCGTGCAGTTCGCGCGGGGTGGCGTCCATCGCCGTGACGACGGGCAGCGTGGTCTCGGCGAGGAGTACGTCCTGCGGGATCTCGACCCAGACCGGGCCGTGCGGGGCGGTCAGCGCGGACTCCCAGGCGGCGGCGATCGCCGACGGGATCTGGGAGGCCGTACGGACGGTGTGGACCGACTTCACGATGTCACGGAACGACGCCTTCTGGTCCCTCAGTTCGTGCAGGTAGCCGTGTCGTCCGCCGCCCAGACCCGCGGTCGGGATCTGGCTGGAGATGGCCAGCACGGGAGCGGAGGCCGCAGCCGCCTCCTGGAGGGCGGCGAGGGAGGTGAGGGCGCCCGGCCCGGTGGAGAGCAGCAGCGGGGCGACTTCCCCGGTGATCCGGCCGTACGCGTCGGCTGCGAAGCCCGCGTTGTTCTCGACGCGCAGGCCGATGTACGTCAGGGACGAGCGGCGCAGCGCGTCGAACATGCCCAGCGCGTGCTGGCCGGGCAGGCCGAAGACGGTGGTCGCGCCGAGGCCCTGGAGGGTCTCGACGACGAGGTCGCCGCCGTTGCGTCCGGCCGGGGGGTTCAGAGCGGCCGCTATCTGCTCGGGGGTGAGCTGCGGCCGCTCGTCGTGGTGGTCGTGGCTCACTTCGTGCGGACCTCTGCGATCTGGCGGGACATGATCGTCGTAAGTTCGTACGCCGTGTGGGAGGCGGCGACGGAGGTGATCTCGGCGTGGTCGTACGCGGGGGCGACCTCGACCAGGTCGGCGGAGACCAGGTTGCAGGAGGACAGCCCGCGGACGATCTCCAGGAGTTCGCGGGAGGTCAGGCCGCCGGCCTCGGGGGTGCCGGTGCCGGGGGCGTGCGCCGGGTCCAGGACGTCGATGTCGATGGAAATGTAGAGCGGCCGGTCGCCGATGCGCTCGCGCAGCTGGTCGGCGACCTCGTCGACACCGCGGCGCATGACGTCGGCGGAGGTGACGATGCCGAAGCCCATCTTGGCGTCGTCGTCGAGGTCCTGCTTGCCGTAGAGCGGGCCGCGGGTGCCGACGTGGGAGAGGGCGGAGGTGTCGAGGATGCCCTCCTCGACGGCCCGGCGGAACGGGGTTCCGTGGGTGTACTCGGCACCGAAGTAGGTGTCCCAGGTGTCGAGGTGGGCGTCGAAGTGGAGCAGGGCGACCGGGCCGTGCTTCTTCGCCACGGAACGCAGCAGCGGCAGCGCGATGGTGTGGTCGCCGCCGAGCGTCATCAGGCGGGCGCCGGTGGACAGGAGGTCGTCGGCAGCGGCCTCGATCGTCTCGACGGCCTCATTGATGTTGAACGGGTTCGCGGCGATGTCACCGGCGTCGGCGACCTGCGCGAGGGCGAACGGCGAGGCGTCCTGCGCCGGGTTGTACGGGCGCAGCAGGCGCGACGCCTCACGGATCGCGTTGCCGCCGAAGCGGGCGCCGGGGCGGTAGGAGACACCCGTGTCGAAGGGCACGCCTACGACGGCGACATCGGCGGCGGGGACCTCGTCGAGGCGGGGCAGCCGGGCGAACGTCGCGGGTCCGGCGTACCGCGGGACGCGGGAGGAGTCGATCGGACCGCGCGGCGTTTCGTTGCTGCTCATGGTGGATGCCTTTCTTGTTGCGATGCGTGGTGACGCCGAGGTGGTGCACGCTTTGTGGGCGTTCGTACGATATTCGAGTGCGCCGGGGCGGAGCACAGCCGGGACGGAGTGGAGCCACCCGGCGCTTGAGGACAGCCGGGGCAAAATCAAGCCCGCCCGCCCATTTGCCGGTCGGTCCTATGCGGTGACCGGCTCCGTGTCGGACTCCATGGGCTCGGCACCCCGCCCCGCCAGCCGCTCACGCCAGGCGGCCAGCACGGCCGCGTCGGTCGGCTTCGTGGCCAGCGAGACGATCACGTACGCGGCGAGTGAGGCCAGCAGCCCGTAGTAGATCGGTTCGTTGGCGAGGATTCCGTGCGTCGCCATCAGGCCGATCACGGTGACGCCACCGACCGACACCGCGGCCAGCGCACCCGCCGCGGTGCCGCGGCGCCACAGCAGACCACCGAGGATCGGCACCAGCAGACCGCCGACGAGCAGGTTGTACGCGAGGGTCAGGGCCTCGACCACGTCGTTGAGCGCGATGGAGATGGCGATGACGGCGACACCCATGATGAAGATGAAGGCTCGGTTGCCCTTCACCTCGTCGTGCTCCTCGCCGCCGCCTCGCGACACCACGCCTCGCAGCCGGGACCAGATGTCGTTGTTGGCGACCGTGGCGCAGGCGATCAGCGCACCGGAGGACGTGGACATCACCGCGGCCAGCGCGGCGGCGAGGACCAGCCCTCGTATGCCGACGGGCAGTTCTTCCTTGACGATGGTGGCGAACGCGGCGTCCGCGCTGGGCAGATTCGGGTACAGGACCTTGGCGGCGGTGCCGATGACGGCGCCGGCGATCGCGTACACCAGACAGTACGTACCGGCGACCGTGCCGCCCCAGCGCGCCGTCCGGTCGCTCTTCGCGGTGAACACCCGCTGCCAGATGTCCTGGCCGATCAGCATGCCGAAGCTGTAGATCAGCACGTACGTGAAGATCGTCTCGCCGCCGATGCCCAACGGGTCGAAGTACGAGGCGGGCAGCTTGGCCTTCATCTCGCTGAAGCCACCCGCCTGGATCACCGCGATGGGGAGCAGGAGCAGCAGCACACCGATGGTCTTGACGACGAACTGCACCATGTCGGTGATCGTGATCGACCACATGCCGCCGAGCGTCGCGTACGTGACGACGATGGCGCCGCCGAGGATGATCGCGACGGTCCGGTTCATGTCGAACAGGACGTCAAAGATGGTGGCGTACGCGATGGTCGAGGTGACCGCGAGCATCAGCGTGTACGCCCACATGACGACACCGGAGATGAGCCCGGCCCGGCCGCCGTAGCGCAGGTCGAGCATCTCGGAGACGGTGTAGACCTTCAGCCGGGCGATGCGCGCCGAGAAGAAGATGGACAGGGCGAGCAGCCCGAGGCCGATGGTGAAGACCATCCAGGCACCGGAGAGTCCGTACTGGTAGCCGAGGCCGACGCCGCCGATGGTGGAAGCGCCGCCGAGGACGATGGCGGCCATCGTGCCGGAGTACATCCAGGGGCCGAGGCGGCGTCCGGCCACCAGGAATTCGCTCTTGGACTTGGCGCGGCGCATGCCCCACCAGCCCATGGCGAGCATGCCGGCCAGATAGACGATGATCACCGCGTAGTCGACAGCCATGGGCTTCCTCCGTTTCAGTCAAGTACGCACGTCGTATGCCAAGTACGCACGTCGTATGTGGTGAAGACGGTAGGTGGCCCGCAAGCGGCACTGAAGTGTACGTTTCATCCAAAATTCGTGTCACCGATGGATGGACCGTCCATGCCGGAATCCTTGGCCGGGTTCACCCCGCCCGCTCCCTCCACTCCCCCCGCTCCTCCCACTCCCCCGGTCCCGCTCACCGATCTGCTCGCCCGTGAAGAGCTCGGGCTGCGCTGGCTCGCGGGCCCGGCCGAGGCGGATCTTTTGTGGGTGCACACCTCGGAGATGGCCGACCCGTACCCGTATCTGCTCGGCGGTGAGCTGCTGCTGAGCGCCGGGGTGCAGCTCAAGGACCCGGACGCCTATGTGGCCCGGCTGGTGGAGGCGGGGGCGGCGGCGCTGGGTTTCGGGGTGGCGCCGGTGTTCGACACGGTGCCGCAGGCGCTGATCGAGGCGTGCGACCGGCACGGCCTGCCGCTGGTGGAGGTGGAGCCCGAGACCCCGTTCACGGCGATCGCCCGGGCGGTATGGCGGCTGATGGCCGAGGCCCGGCACCGCGAGCTGCGCCGGGTAACCCGCGCCCAGCAGGCCCTGGCCACGGCGGCGGCCCGGCCCGACCCGATCCCCGCGGTGCTGCACCAGCTGGCGGCACACCTGGAGGGCCGGGCGGTGCTGCTCTCCGCGGACGGCGAGGAGCTACACGCGGCGGGCGGCCGCCCGGCCCCCGAGGTCGGGGCGGCGCTGGCCCGGCTCACCCGGGTGGTCTCCGCCGTGACGCGCCCCGCCCCGACGTCCGCCACCGACACACTGCGGGACGCACACCTGTCCGCGTACGCACTGGGCGGCGGCCAGGGTCTCGTCCTGGCGCTGGCGACGGACCGGCGCGAGGCGGGCGACCACACGATCGCCGGGGTGGCGGTCGTCCTGCTGTCCCTGCTGGCCGCCCCGCATCAGGGCGCGGACGCGGCGGGCCGGTCGGCGGCCCTCGTACGGATGCTGCTGGGCGCGGACCCGCAGCATGTCGCCCCGCTGCTGGGTGGTGCCGAGCAGTGGACGGTGGTGCACGCATGCCGCAGCGGCGACGGCCCAATCGATCCGCTCACCACCGGCGCACTGGGCGCCGCTCTCGGCTCGGCCCTGGTCGACGCGGGCCGGGGCCGGGACGCCGTCAGGGTGCTGATCCCCGGCGGCGGCCGGATCACCCCGCAGCCCGGCTGGACCCTCGGCGCCTCCGCCCCCACACCCATCACGGCCCTCGACCTCGCCGACGGCCAGGCGTCCCGCGCCCTGGGCCGCGCCATGGCCACCCGCACCCCGCTGGCCCACCACGACACCGGTACCGGAGGCGGCCTGGCCGCCCTGATCCCTCTCGACCAGGCCGAGGCCCACGCCCGCGCCCTGCTCGCCCCGCTCAACGAGCCCCTGACCGAGACCCTGCGCTGCTGGCTGAGCCTGCACGGCAGTTGGGACCGCACGGCCACAGCCCTCCAGGTCCACCGCAACACGGTCCGCCAACGCATCGCCCGCTGCGCGACGCTGCTGGACGCGGACCTGGACGACATGGACGTACGGACGGAACTGTGGTTCGCACTGCGGCAGCGGTAGATGTGCGTAGCACGCGCGATCGCGAGGCTCCTGGGCCGGCGTGGGCCCGAAACGCAGTGTGCCCCGCACAGCGAGGATGGATCAGATACCGAACGGTGCTGCGTAGCGGACCGTTCCGCTGGGCAGCGGGTGGTTGGCGTCAAGGGTGAGAGCCATCAGGGCCTCGTCCGGAACCTTGATGGTCAAGCCAATGCCGTGCGTGGAGGCGCGGGTGAATCCGAACCGGGGGTAGTAGGTCGGGTGCCCCAAGACGATGACATAGTGCTCGCCCGTGTTCTTGGCTGCCGTCAGTGCGGCCAGAACCGCAGCAGAGCCGACGCCGGAGTTCTGTTTCTCGGGCCGGACGGCAACAGGACCCAGGCACAGGGCCGGGGCGTCGTCGATGTGGCAACGGGTCAGCAGTGCGTGACCTACGGGGGTGCCGTTCTCATCTGCGACGACTAGGGACAGGCCGTCAATCCACGCGCTCGGGTCGGCGCGCAGGGCGTCGACGAGGTTGGCTTCCTGAGCGGTGGGAAAGGCGGCGACGTTGATCGCGCGGAGAGCGGGGATGTCGGCGCTGGTCTCAGCGCGCGTGATCCACGTGCTACTCATGATCGATGGAGATCCTTTCACAGTGGTGTCGACTTGCGTACTTACTTAGACCGACCGGCAAATGGGGGGCGGCGTCGCGGGGCTGGGCACGCACATCTGCCGCGTTGTCGTCAATCACCAACGCGCCTTCCCCAAACTCTC